>CAIKXD010000263.1 GCA_903831265.1 uncultured Bacteroidota bacterium | reverse complement strand
TGTAGCATCAACCTGGGTGGTGCTTAAACTTGGGCCGCCAATGTTGTTTATTGTGGCGCTTGTTGAAGCTGTGCAGCCATTATTATCTGTTACTGTTACATTGTAAGTGCCAACTGTTAATGTATTGATATCTTCTGTGGTGGCGCCATTATCCCATGTGTACAAGAATGGACCTGTACCGCCTGTTACGGTTAAATCAATACTTCCATTACTGATGCCGCACGTTGCATCAACTTGGGTGATGCTTACACTTGGTCCACCAATGTTGTTGATTGTGGCGCTTGTTGAAGCTGTGCAGCCATTATTATCAGTTACTGTTACATTGTAAGCGCCTACTGTTAATGTATTGATGTCTTCTGTGGTGGCTCCGTTGCTCCAGTTGTATGTGAATGGACCAGTGCCACCTGTTATTGTCAAGTCAATACTTCCATTGTTATTGCCGCACGTTGCATCAACTTGTGTAGTGCTCACACTTGGGCCTCCAATATTGTTGATGTTAGCACTTGTGGTTGCTGAACATCCGTTATTGTCGGTTACTGTTACATTGTAAGCGCCAACTGATAATGTATTGATGTCTTCTGTGGTAGCTCCATTATCCCATAAAAATGTAAATGGACCTGTGCCGCCTGTTACGGTTAAATCAATACTTCCATTACTGATGCCGCATGTTGCGTCAACTTGGGTTATACTTAAACTTGGGCCGCCAATGTTGTTGATTGTGGCGCTTGTTGAAGCTGTGCAGCCATTATTATCTGTTACTGTTACATTGTAAGCGCCTACTGATATTGTATTGATATCTTCTGTGGTCGAACCATTGTCCCATGTGTACAAGAATGGACCTGTACCGCCTGTTATTGTCAAGTCAATACTTCCATTACTGATGCCGCACGTTGCATCAACTTGTGTAGTGCTCACACTTGGGCCGCCAATGTTGTTGATTGTTGCGCTTGTTGAAGCTGTGCAGCCATTGTTATCTGTTACTGTTACATTATAAGTGCCTGCTGTTAAAGTATTGATGTCTTCTGTGGTAGCGCCATTGTCCCATAAAAATGTAAATGGACCTGTGCCGCCTGATACGGTTAAATCAATGCTTCCATTATTGATGCCGCACGTTGCATCAACTTGTGTGGTGCTTAAACTTGGGCCACCAATGTTATTGATGTTAGCACTTGTGGTTGCTGAACATCCGTTATTGTCGGTCACTGTTACATTGTAAGCACCAACTGATAATGTATTGATTTCTTCTGTGGTCGAACCATTATCCCATGTGTACAAGAATGGACCTGTTCCTCCCGATACGGTTAAATCAATACTTCCATTACTGATGCCGCATGTAGCATCAACTTGGGTGGTGCTTAAACTTGGGCCACCAATGTTATTGATGTTAGCACTTGTGGTTGCTGAACATCCATTATTATCTGTTACTGTTACATTATAAGTGCCAACTGATAATGTATTGATATCTTCTGTGGTCGAACCATTATCCCATAAAAATGTAAATGGACCTGTACCGCTTGTTATATTTAAATCAATACTTCCATTACTGATGCCGCATGTAGCATCAACTTGTGTGGTACTTAAACTCGGGCCACCAATATTGTTGATTGTTGTGCTTGTTGAAGCTGTGCAGCCATTGTTATCTGTTAGTGTTATATTGTAAGTGCCAACTGTTAAAGTATTGATGTCTTCTGTGGTAGCGCCATTATCCCATAAAAATGTAAATGGACCTGTACCGCCCGATACGGTTAAATCAATGCTTCCATTACTGATGCCACATGTAGCATCAACTTGAGTTATACTTAAACTTGGGCCGCCAATATTGTTGATTGTTGCGCTTGTTGAAGCTATGCAGCCATTGTTATCTGTTACTGTTACATTGTAAGCGCCTACTGATAATGTATTGATATCTTCTGTGGTGGCGCCATTATCCCATAAAAATGTAAATGGACCTGTACCGCCTGTTATATTTAAATCAATGCTTCCATTACTGATGCCGCATGTAGCATCGTTAATGCTTGTTACGATAGACGTAACGCCACTTGTATTATTGATATTAAATCCTTGGGAGAAGATACAACTATTAGCATCTTGAACAAAGATAGTGTAAGCACCAGAGGCCAAGCCACTAAATAAAGTTGTGCCAACATAAGTCACGCCATCTAAACTATAGGTGTAGGCTGCAGTGCCACCTGTTACACTTGTTATATCAATACTTCCATTGCTGCTTCCGCATGCAGCGTTGGCGATGTTAGTCGTAATATTTGTAATAGCTGCGGTTGAGTTAACAATAGCGTTTGAGGATATTGAGCATCCATTTACATCTAATACTGTTACAAAATAATTTCCTCCTGAGAGACCTAAATAATTAGTATTTAAGCTCGAAACACCGTTAAATGTAACTGAGAATAATGCACCAGCGCCTAAAGTAAAATTAACATCAACACTTCCATTAACTTGATCGCAAGTTTCAGCAGTAATATTGAATCCTAGGCCTGATGGGCCTGCTAATGAATTTACATTTACTAGCTCTGTATAAACACAACCGTTAGCATCTTGAATACCAATAGTATAATTTCCTCCTGCTAATCCAAAGAATGTATTTGTAGTATTAAATGAACCACCATCAATATTGTACAAATAACCAGGTGTGCCTCCTGTTACCGAACTAATTAATACAGAACCATTGCTATTCCCACAAGTGGCATTGTTTATATTGGTGGTTATAGCAGTAACAACTGCAGTATTGTTAATATTAAAGCCTTGGGAGAATACACAATTATTAGCATCTCTTACAAAAATGGTGTAAGCACCTGAAGCCAAACCACTGAATAAAGTTGTTCCAACATAAGCAACTCCATCTAAACTGTAGCTGTAAGCTGCTGTGCCGCCTGTCACACTTGTTACATCAATACTTCCATTGCTATTTCCACATGTGGCATCGTTAATTGATATTGATAAAGCGGTAGGACCATCAATACTGTTTATTGTAACGTTTTCTGAATAAGTACATCCATTCACATCGCTAACTGCAACAAGATAGGTTCCTGAGTTTAAGTTGGAGTATAAATTACTTGGAGTTAAACCACCTCCATTAATTTCATAATTGAAAGTTGCTTCACCACCAATTACCCCTGTAATTTGAATTACACCATTATTTGCTCCGCAGGTTTCGTTTACACTTGTGATTGTTAAATCTGTAATTTGAGGATTTACCTCAATATAATCTGTTTTTGTTAGCGTTCCGTTAACATCACCAGATAAGGTTAATGTAACATCAATTAAACCAGGTGTATTGTAAATTACTGTATGTGGTCCATTACCAGTAATTATTGAAGGAGTTGCACCTACACCAAAATCCCAATTTAAATCTGTTGCACCAATAGTCCCAGTAACTGCGTTGGTAAATATTACCGTTTGACCCGCACATACCGTAGTTTTGTTTGAATTAAAGTCAATAACCACGCCACATCCTGAAAGTGATATGGCCAAAGTTTGAGGAGATCCTACACAACCATTGGCGGCTGTTTCGGTAACTGAAATAGTTCCATTTGTGTTTCCAAAATTTACGCTAATTGAGTTGTTATTTGGTCCTGTTGAACCTGAAACTATGGTGGCTCCTGCTGGCACTGTCCAGGCATAGGAGGAGCCTGATGTTAAAGTTACTGAATAAACTTGAGCACTTGCAAAACAATTAGGAGCAGCATTTCCATTTATTGCTGAAGTTGTAGGAAAACTCAATGGATTTGCTGTTACAGAATTACTTATTAAACTCAAACATCCTGCTACTGTTTGAGTAGCTGTGAAGGTACCACTTGTTTCTATTCTTGGATTACCAATACCCCCATCACTCCAGGCTAAGTCACCAATAATACCGTTTGCTGTTACAGTTGAACTACCGCAGTTGTTAACTATGGTTAATGTTGGTGCTGCTGGTACGGCATTTATGTTTATATAATTGCTTTTTGTTTCGGTTACTGAAGCACCTTCAGTTATCGTTAAACTTACTGATGATTGTCCTGCTGTGTTATAAGTAACTGTATGAGGCCCTTCCCCAATGGCAGAAGTTGGAGTTGCTCCAGTACCAAAGTTCCAATTATAAGTTGTTCCAATACTTGTACCTGTAGATAAATTAGTGTATGTTACTTCGTCTCCTTCACAAATAGTAGTATTATTTGCTGCAAAATCTGCAACTAAATTACACCCTTGTAGGTTAATGGAATACAGAATTGGATCGCCTAAACAACCATCTGCATTAGTTTCAGTTACCGTAATATCACCACTTATATTTCCAAAATTAACACTAATACTATTGTTGTTTGGACCTGCAGCACCTGACACAATTGAAGATCCAACAGGAACACTCCATACATAATTTGAACCTGTTGTTAATAAAACTGAATAATTAATACCAACTGCATTACATGGAGGAGTTGTGTTTGCTGGGTTTGGTAATGTTAGTGGAATTATTAAAGGATTAGCGGTAACAGCTATACTTGCAGCACTCTCACAACCCAAAACCTCTTGCGTGGCGGTATAAGTTCCGCTTGTTTCAATTCTTGGATTAAAACTTAAACCATCATTCCAGTGCAAAATACCAGAAAAACCAGTTGCGGTTATTTCTGAACTACCACAATTATTTACAACAGTTACTATTGGTGCTGGCGGCACTGGTAGTTCGTTTACAACTGCTACTCCATTCATATTTGCCGAACATCCTGTAACAGTATCTGTAGCAGAAATAGTGTAGTTGCCAGAAATAATTTGCAACCCAAAATTTAGAGAGGCATTAGTTCCATATAGGTTGCCAATGGGCAATCCATTAGCACTTAAAACATAATCAACACCTATTTGCGAGCCTGACAAGCTAACATTTACACCTGCAGCTCCTGCGCAAAACAAGCCACCACCTTGCGTATTAAATACTGTTGGTAAATTGTTTCTAAATACTTTTACTGTATCTCTTTGGGGAGCACAAGTACCATTAGTGATTGTCCAGATATAAGCATTAGAGCCAAAACCAATATTGTTTACAGTTGTTATTGGATTATTTGCATTCACAAATACACCTGTTCCTGATAATACTGACCATGTTCCAATGTTGCCAGTGCCCGCATTATTTGCCGACATAGATGTATTGTTGTTACAGATGCTTTGATCGGAACCAGCATTAGCACTTGGAATACCAGGAAGCACATTGATAGTGGCTGCACCCAACATGTCAACTTCACAACTAAATATATCGTCAATAGCTACCACTGTATAATTTCCAGCATCTGTGTAGGTGCCTATTGTTAATGGTAAATTTGTACCTGCAAATGGGCCATCATAAGCAGCACCATTTAAATAAACAAAATAGTTTACTCCTGTTTCACTTCCATTTAAAGCTATTGTTACTCCTAAGTCTCCCGAGCAAATAGTTCCACCACCACTGAGGTTATATGCCGATATCTCATTAGCAGCGGGGATATTTACAAACCCAACCGAGGCTGAACATCCATCAGAAGATGTAGCAAATACTTCATAAATACTTGGAGCATTTATTGAGAAATTTAATGAAGCACCAGTTCCTACAATAGATTGGCCTGTGTATCCTAAGTCATTGTTTAAATCATAAACCACACCTAGCTCGCTACCACTTAAAGTTAGAAAACTGGTACCATTTTGACATAAAAATGCTGGACCACTTAAAGTATAACTTACAGGTGGGAGAAATTCAATAAGATTAATAGTATCATTCATGGTAGCCACACAAGAGCCCAATTGTGCATCAATAGTATATGTTCCTTGTGCTGAAACAGGATTGAAAACAAGTGCAGTTCCCGTACCTGCCAAATTTTGAACTGCTACTCCATTTAGCAACAATGAATAATCGGTACCCAATTCAGAACCACTTAATGTATAGGTTGCAGACTCTCCAGGACAAATGCTGCTTGCACCAGAAAGATTAAACACTGTTGGACTAGCGCTATAATCCAGACCCAATGATGATAAAAGTTCTGTTTGACATAAAGAAGAAATATTAGTAATTTGAACGGTGTACAAACCTGCATCTTGATAAAAACCAAAACTAATAGCCGCACCTGTACCTGCCTGTAGCGAACCAACAGGATTACCACTATAAAATAACTGATAAGTGAAACCTAATTGAGAATTACTAATTAATATTTCTGAAAAATCGCCAACACAAATTGGTGTGGTACCTGTTAATGTCTGCTGATCTGGTGTTGGATCTGCCGTTACAATTACACTTCCGTTCATATTATTTGTGCAGCTAGCGCTTGAAGTAGCAACTACCGTATAATTTCCTGCTCCCGACACCGAAAAACTAATTGGATTTCCTGTCCCTGCTAAAGGCAAGCCAACAGGTGATATGCCATTCAATAGTTGATAGTTAACACCCGTTTGAGAACCATCTAAGTCTATGTTAACTGAAGAAGCATTTGGACAAATTACTCCGCCTCCTGATAAGTTATAAGCAATGGGAAGCGCATTTAAAGTATAATTAATATTATTTGATTGAACTGTTGTAGGAGAAGCACAAAGAGCGTTGCTAGTGAGTTGCAAACTTACCACATCATTATTATTCAAACTCAATGTGCTAAAAGTTGCGTTATTAGCTAAAAGCACATTGGTTCCATTGATCTTCCACTGGTATGCTGGACTTGCACCACCATTGTTAATGATGCTAGTGTATGAAGCCAAATCACCTGCACAACCTGAAACATTTCCTGAAATGCTTACTGTTGGAACAACAACAGGATTTATCAATTGTGTGATTCCGCTAAAAGTCACAGGACTGCCAGTTACACAAGCTAGGTTAGACGTTAAGGTTACCGTTACAATATCATTATTATTTAAAGTACTTGTGTTAAAGGTTGAGTTAGTTGCACCTCCAATTGGCGAGCCGTTTACTCTCCACTGGTACTGAGGTAAACTTCCACCATTAACTGGTGTAGCTGTAAATAAAATATTTGTTCCGGCACATTGAGCCCCACTTGGATTTGAAACAATACTTACTCCAGCTGCAGTTATAGCATTTATAGTAAAGTTTGGAGTTGGTGAACTACTTGCTATTGGATTACTTGCAATTACTCTTATTCTGTACCCTGTACCAAAAGGCGTACCTCCCGGAATAGTGGCACTTATCGTACCGCTGGAGATTGATGTTAGTGTACCAATATTTACTGCAGAACTAAAACTACCACTTGCATTTGATAATTGAGCTGTAAAAACATTTCCAGTTATAAAATTTGAACTTGTTGTATAAATAATATTAAAATTAGCTCCTGGGCAAAATGGTCCAGAAACAGGTGTAACACTAATTGTTGGAACTCCAATGGAGTAGGCAATAGACAGTTCGCTACATCCATTAGCGTCTGTAATTTGTACAGTATAATTACCTACCGATGAGTAAGCATATGATTGATTTGTAGCGCCTGCTATTGGGCTACCATTTAAAAACCATTGATAAGAAACAGCAGAAGATGATTGCAATGTTCCTGCAACAATTTCCGCAATGGTGGGCACTGCTGCAGTATTCACAATTATAGTTACCGAATTGGATATAACGGTATTTGGACTTGCACAATTTGAATTACTTGTTAATTCAGCTTTAACAATGTCACCATTGCTATAAAGGTAAGATGCAAAAGTGAAATTGTTAGCGCCTGTTGATTGAAGTACACCATTTACAAACCAAGAAATTTCAGGGTCTGTACCTCCATTTGTTACTGTTGCACTAAATACCGTAAATGCGCCATCATTACTACATATAGGGTTATTGGCAGGACTTATAGAAACTGCAGGGACAACCGTTGATGTAACGTTCATTGTTATTGGCAAAGAAAAAAATATGGTTGGTGAGGCACAATTGGCATTACTTGTTAGCCTTACTCGCACTTGGTCGTTTCCTGTTAAGGCGGTTGTTGTAAAGCTAGATGAAGTTGCACCGCCCACATTAACTCCATTAATTTGCCATTGATACTGAGGCAATGTTCCCCCATTTGTAATATTACTTGTAAAAGCAACAGATTGACCAGAGCAAATATTGGTGTTGGCTGTGTTAATAACTGCAGTTGGCGCTAACAATGAGTTTACCGTCATTACAATATCTGATGAAAATACTTGCGTAGGTGTGGCACAATTAGCATTTGATGTTAAACGACATCTTACCGATTGGCCATTAGTAAGCGCACTCGTTGTAAATGTAGATCCTGTTGCCCCGCCTACATTAATTCCATTAATTTGCCATTGATATTGTGGTGAAGCGCCACCATTTGTAATTCCACTTGTAAAAGACACTAAAGCGCCTGCGCAAATAGTGGTTTGTGCTGTATTAATTGTGATGGTTGGGGTAACATTTGGATTAACAGTCATCGTTACGTTGGCTGTGGCAGGATTTGGACTGGCACAGGCAAAACTGCTTGACATAGATACAGTTACTACATCGCCATTAACTAATGACGAAGATGAAAAAGTTCCGCTGGTACTAGAAGCACCTGCATTTACCGCGTTTACAAACCATGTATAAGTTGGAGTTCCTCCGTTTATTGGATTTGCTATAAAATTAACACCAGCTCCTGCACATGTTGGATTTGATACCGTACCAATGGTTACAGATGGCACTACAGCCGGAATAACAGTTACTAATGGTGAGTTATTCATAATTGCAGTACATCCTGTAATGTTATTTGTAGCCCTTATGGTATAGGTGCCAGCTGCTAAAATATTGATAAATGTGAGTGGGCCACCACTTGTTGAGTTAATACTTACACCTGTTGGAACTCCTGCCAATAAGAGCTCATAGTTTACACCAGAAGTTGAATTGTTTAAGTTAATAGTAACACCAGCACCTCCTACGCAGTAACTGCCTCCCCCAAAAGAATTAAACACTGCAGGCGCAGGGTTTACTGTTACAACCACATTTCCATTCATAAATGCAGAACAAGCTGTGGTTAAATGTATTGCTTGTATGGTATATGTTCCGGCCACATTTGTTGTAAATGAAATGGGAGAACCATTGCCATTTATTGAATCGGCATAAATAACCGAATTTCTAATTAATCGGTATTTTACACCAGAAGTGCTGCCTGATAAGTTAATTGTTGCATTGGTATTTGAACAAATTGCACCACCACCTGTAACGTTAAAAACGCTTATCGTATTGATTGTAAAAGTTCCTGATTGCACTAATGTAGAGCCGGTTAGGTTATTTATCCATCTAATTCGGTAGCCAGCGCCAGCAGGAGTATTTGCAGGAATAAGAAATGCAGAACTAAAACCAGTTGTTGTGGTAACACTCCCTAAAATTACAGGTGATGCAAAGTTACCTGAAGCATCAGAAAGCTCAGCAGTAAAGGTGGTATTTGGCCATGTTATTGGGCTCAAAGTACGGCCTATACTCATAAAACTTCCAGCACAAGCAGGATTAGTATTTGCTGCAGCTGTTACTATATACTCTTGATTTTGAATAAATGAAATTGGCGTTGCGGTAACTGCTGCTGCTTTTCCAACAATATCAATATCACCATCTTCATCAAAATCGGCAGAACAAATTATTGCAGGCGAGCCACCAGTGGTGTTGGTGGTTACTGCAAAAGTGCCAGCATTGTTTGAAATATAAACGGCGGTTGCGGCTGAGTGAGCCACATATAAATCTATATCTGAATCACCATCAAAATCGGCAGCTTCTATTCTTTGTGGAGAAGCATTAACTGTTAAGGTTTGCGCTAAAGCATAAGAACTTGCCCCTGTAGATGGATAGTTGTTTCTTACAACAATCACTGTACCGTCAGTTCCTTTAGTGGCTGCAATATCTAAATCACCATCACTATCATAATCAAAGCTTTTTAGACCACCACACTCAACAATGGTACTTCCAGAAAACACACTAACGGCAGCCTGAAAAGTACCTGGCGAAGTTAATGTATTGTAATTGATACGTATAAAACCTGAAGTAGTGCGGCCACTTGCCACATCTAACAATCCATCTTTATTAAAATCGCCAATAGTAAATGAATTAATTGATGCAAGTGCTTGAATTAAAATTGGCGTTTGCGTAAACCTAGTTGCAAAAGTTCCGATGCCAGTATTTACATAGTAAAATAATCTACCCGAAGTTGGATTTGAGCAAACTATATCCAAATCGCCATCGCCATCCATATCAGCAACTTCAACATTTGTAGCTGCTTCTGTTGTCCATGTTGAATTAATGAATGAGAAAGCTCCTGCTCCATCATTGGTGTAAAAATCCATTTGGTTAGATCCGAATGGAACTGCTGTTACTAAGTCTAAATCACCATCATTATCCAAATCTCCTGCAGCAATAGAAATATCATAAAATGTTGAGAAAGCATTACTGGAGCTAAAGGTACCAGCGCTATTATTACTATAAACCTGCATCGTTGTAGCAAACTCATCGCTGAGGGCGCGGGTAACTGCATAATCAACATCGCCATCATTATTAAAGTCACCAGCAACAATATCACTAATATTTACAGATGCAATAGAGGTTAATGTCTGAAAACGCGCTGTGCCAAATCCTGCAGCTGTAGTAAATTCAAATTGATATGGGGAAACTAATGTACTGCCATTTACTCCATTCGCAACAGGTAAACTTGCTACTATTCTTTCTCCTGGATTAAAGTCTTGATTTAGATTATAGGTAAATGAAGCTGTTCCCGCGCCAGAAAATGTAAAACTTGCATTATTGTTGTTGTACAAGCCTTTGAATTGCCCATGTATTCTTGGCCGTGGGTTTAATAAAGTCCCAAAAATATTTGAATTGGCTACAACGGGAGTGGAAAAATTTACAATTAAATCGCTACTTAATGCAGCATTGCTACTGATTTCTATCGGCAATGTTGAAGTAACAGATAGTGGATTAACTAAATTAACTTTATAGTCTTCTGTTTCGCCATAGGTTTGATTATTACAAACATCAGCAGTGACTGGTGTGATGTTATATATTGATCTAACACGCATTACAGATTGACCTTCAATAACCGATACCGGCAGTGTAATAGTGGCTCCTCCACTGTTTGTAGCTGCTACTGAATATACAAATTCACCTGCATCGTCAAAGTCATTGTCAATATTATAATCTATCCAAACGCCAAAACCTTGTGCAAATGTTCCTGAAGTTAAAAATAAATTATATGAATTTCCCGCTTGTAAAGTTGTTGTTAAATTACCATTAGCGGGATAGGCAATGTAATTCCCTAAATTACCATCACAACCTGAGCCTGTATTATCAATGTTGTTCATGTCTACCGATTCAATAAAATCAGCAGAACTACAAGCAACATTGTAGTTTCCTACGCAGTAACAGGTGTTTGAAACTGAAATGGCACCTGTTGCTGTACACCCATTAGTTGTACCCACCACTGTATAAATTGTTGGTGTTGAAGGAGAGGCAATAACGCTGGCTGAATTAGTATTATTTAAACCGGCAGCTGGCGACCAAGAATACGTATTTGCACCAGAAACAGTAATGGCAGTGGCAGTAGTACTGTTACATGCTCTACTTGTAAGAGCCACCACTGGTAAAGCTGTGATGGTAAATGAATTACTTTCTGCACCAATAAAAGCCACACTACTTGAAACCACTCTAATTTTGTACCCAGTTCCTGTGTTAAAGTAAGTTGGAGTGGAACAAGCAATAGTTCCAGTAAGAGATGTTGAACTTAAGGAGCCAATAGTTATAGGTGAAGCAAAGCTACCTGTAGCATCTGATATTTGAACAGAAAATATATTTCCAATATTAAAACCACCGTTGGCGATGTATGTAACATTGAAAGAAGAGCCTGTGCAGAATGGACCTGTTACAACACCAGAGTTAAGTGTTAGATTATTGTTACTTAAAAGTTGAATTGGATACCCCTGGCCGGCAATTTGAACATCGGGCTTTCCAATCACATCAATATCGCCATCGCCATCAAAATCGCCAGAGCACATTTGGTCTATATTATTAATAGCTCCTGTACCTAAACTGATATTACTAAAAGATGTAAAAGTTCCAGCTGAATTTTTATAAACTTGTAGGCTATTACTACCAGCAGAAAAACCCATATCAAAATCGCCATCACCATCATAATCGGCTAAATCAAAATTAGTAATACCTGTTGCTGAAATACTAGAACTTATAGAGAAAACCCCTGCTAAATTGCTCATAAAAACAACTAGTTGGTCATTTAAATTTAATGCTGCAACATCCAAATCTCCATCGTTTTCTAAATCTAATATTTTCACTTTCTCTAGTGAAACATTTGTTCCCGTGTTATATGATGTAGTAGCATAAGTGCCTAAAGTTGCTTGCTGCAATGATACTCTTATAAAAGCGCTGCTTGAGCGTGTGGATAATACATCTATTCTTCTATCGCCATTAAAATCGGCTGCAATAAAATTGTAAATACCCGAAAGAGTTAAAATTGTATTTGGAGCCCCAAAATTTCCTACTCCGCTGTTTGCCCTGCTTACAAGAAGTCCATTGCCTCTGTCTAAACCCAGCAAGTCTAAATCGCCATCGGCATCAATGTCCACTAATTTAATTACATCATATTTAATACCAGAATAAATAACACTTGCAGACGAAAAGGTTGCAGCACCATTATTACTAAACAAATACATTATGCTATATATACTTCCCGACACACTTAAAGCTACATCTACATCTCCATCATGGTTTAAATCTCCTAAATCAAAATCAAGCACAATCTGGGCTCCATTGTCAAGATCAATTGAACCAATATACAAAGTTGTAAAGCTTGTAAATCCACCTGTACCATTGTTTAACATGCTACCAAGAGAAGGTCTGCCGGCATCGTTTAAAAAACTGAAAACAATATCCAAATCAGCATCTCCATCCAAATCAGCATTTTTTATATCTATAAAATTTCTATCTTGACCTAAGTATATAAAACCACTGTTGGTACTAGCTGTAAACTCTGCCGTTGCAGCTCCAGAAGATGCCCAAAAATAAGAATTTGTAGGACGACTGTTAAGAACGCCATTGTCGGTACTTGCATTATTAATGATAGATAAAAGCTCGCCCGGTAAAAAAGTACGTGTAGGATTGTAAGTTATTGTTGGCGTATTCACACCTGAGTATGTTCCTCCTGCTGTATAGCTATAAGCACCTCTTTTATTTCCAAATAAACGCATGGCAATATTTGAAGCGCTTGGTGCAATCATATTGTCATCAAATGTTGCACTTACATTTGTATTTAAAGCAGCGCTTTGACTAAATGTAGCAGGTAATGTTGAAAGTAAAGTTCCTGGTGATTGCGCATAATTTTTTTGATTGGCAACCATTAGTATAAAAACCAACTGTAGGTTTAGCAGTAGTAGAAATTTTTTCATGCCTCTAACTTTTCTAAATTTATCGTAACAAATTTTATTGTTATCTTAATTTAAATGTGTTTAAACACACTATTTTAACATCGTAAAATTATAAAAATTATGTTAACTGAAAAATATCAAGGTGTTGATTTTTCAAGTAGTTGATTTACAACACTTAGCAAAATTAATTTTAGGGTTTCTAATAAACTATTTTTACTTACAATTGTTTGTTTTAGCATATTTGCAATCAAATCAGTTAGAAATAGCATCTTTACAAAATGATAAAAGCCACAAAATCAATCGATAACGTAACTCAAAACTTATTAGCCATAGAGCAAAAAGTAGTGGAAGATATTCGCATCACTTCAGATGATTGTCTTTACCTGTACGAGCATGCAGAGCTTGGTTTTGTAGGCAAATTAGCTAATTTAGTTCGAGAAAGAAAGAATGGAAATTACACTTTCTTTAACCGTAATTTTCATATTGAACCCACCAATATTTGTGTATTTGATTGTAAGTTTTGTAGCTACTCTCGTTTGCTAAAAGAAAAAGAAGAAGGTTGGGAGTTAAGTGAAGAGCAAATTATTGAAAAAGTAAAAAGTTACGAGGGGCAAGCCATTACCGAAGTGCATATTGTAGGAGGCGTGCATCCAAAAATGGGCTTACATTATTTTGCATCGCTCATCAAAAAAATAAAAGAAATTAGACCCGATTTACATGTAAAAGCCTTTACTGCAGTAGAGTTAGAATACATGTGCCGTAAAGCAAAAGTATCTTACAAAGAAGGTTTGCAAATATTAAAAGATCATGGACAAGGATCGCTCCCTGGTGGTGGTGCCGAAATTTTTGATGAAACGTTGAGAGCACAAATTTGTGAAGATAAAGCCACCACAGCTCAATGGCTCGAAATACATGAAACAGCGCACAGCATTGGTATGCCAAGTAATGCTACCATGCTATACGGACACATTGAAACTTTTGCGCATCGCGTAGATCATATGAACCGCTTACGCGAATTACAAGATAAAACAGGCGGTTTTAATACTTTTATTCCTTTAAAATTTCGCAATAAAGACAACCAAATGAGTCATATTGCCGAAGTGAGCGTGGTAGAGGATTTAAGAAACTATGCTATTGCCCGCATTTTTATGGATAATTTTAATCATATAAAAGCCTACTGGCCCATGATTGGACGCAGCACCGCGCAAATTAGTATGAATTTTGGGGTTGATGATGTAGATGGTACTATTGACGATTCCACAAAAATATACAGCATGGCTGGTGCCGAAGATAAAAACCCTGCTTTAACTACTGAGGAGCTTGTAGAGTTAATTAAGCAAGGAGGAAGAATACCTGCAGAAAGAGATACGCTTTACAATATTATTAAAGATTATAGTGCAGCTTAATTTTTGATTTAGGATTTTTGAATTACGATTTACGATTGGATTTTTAGCAAGCCTCATTGAACACGCGCGCGAAAAATCACCATTACCCAAGTTTACCATTCAAATTCACTCCCGATAGCACACAATTCACAATTCACAATTTAGAATTTAGAATTTAGAATTTATTTTTTTATTTCTTCTCCTTCCACTCTACCAGATCTCTTATCACCACCGAAGCACAAACGCAGCCAAACACAGCAGGCAAATAAGAAATAGTGCCAAAAGCAGATTTTTTAAAGTTACTGCCATCAGTTAGCATTAAAGATGATCTTAAGGCGGGCTCGGGACTGTAAACTGCTTTAATGCCACCATAAACACCTTTATGTCTTAGTCTTTTACGCACCATATAGGCCAAATTACAAATTTTTGTTTTGCCAATATCTGTAACTTGTACTTTAGTAGGATCCATCTTTCCTCCTGCGCCCATGCTACTAACTATTCTAAAATTTTTATAGTAAGCAGTACTTAACAAGGTCACTTTGGGAGTTAAGCTATCAATGGCATCTACAATATAGCTGTATTTGTTTTCGAGTATTTCCTCGACCTTATCGGGGGTTAAAAAAGTTTTCATGCTTGTCAATTCCAAATCGGGATTAACATCTAACAAACGTTGATGCATTAAATCGGCCTTGTACAAACCATGAGTGCTTGAAAGTGCTGGCAATTGTCGGTTTCTGTTGGTGGGATCAACGGTATCTCCATCAACGATGGTCATTTTACCAACACCACTGCGCGCAATAGCTTCTGCAGCATAAGAACCAACGCCGCCTAGTCCAATCACCAGCACATGGGCGTTTTGTAGTTTTTCAATCCCTTTTTTGCCAACCAATAGTGTTGTGCGCGATAACCAACTTAAATCACTCATGTATAAATACTGTTTTGTAGTTTGCAAAAATAATTTCTTTCATCACATTAAGCTCACATTTTTTAATAGATGCGGCCACCTCATAAATTTGTTCTACTTTACACGCTGCATCATCATTTTCAATAAAAAGTTGATGGTTTGGCGTTTGTGCAAAGATGTATTTTAATCTTTCATTCTTTACATTTAACAAGGCATTTCCAAAAGATAAATATGCGCCAAGTTTAAGCAATTGCAATGCAATTTGTTGGTTTTGATTAAAGCCATGAATAATAAAAACGACTTGGTTTTGGTATTTTTTTATGATAGCAAACAACATATCATAGGCTTGCACACAATGCACAATCACCGGTTTTTTTATTTGAATAGCTAAGGCAATTTGCTTTTCAAAAATAGAAATTTGAATCGATAAATCAGGTCCTTTTAGTTTATCTAAACCACACTCGCCAATGGCTTTGCAATTGGTTTTAATTGCTTGTTCTTTTAGTGCTTGAAATTGTTTATCAAAATTTATTGTATTAATAAACCAAGGATGTATACCTGCCGAAAATAGCAATAAATTACTTCTTTGGCTTATTGGCGTTGTGCACCAATCGGCAATGCTTATGATGTTATAATTTACATCAATTTGATGGGTGTGAATATTAATGAAGGGAATCAAGCTAATTTATAAAAAGCAGTGTTTACTCTGGCTTATAGTTTTGAGCAAAAAACTCAACATACTTAACGGTATCTTGTTCTTTAAATAACACATTGTAATTTTCGTCGCTAATTACAAAATAAGAATAGGTGCCTACTTCTAAATTCTTATAAATATCGTCATCACTTTGTGTGGTAGTAAAATACTGCAAAGCCTCGGTGCTGTTTTTAAAGAGTCGAACTACAATCATGCCCTTGTTTTTGCCAAATGGCATGTAATTACTCTTATAGTTTTTAGATTCAAAATACTTGGTATTAAAATCAGAAACTGCAACCGATTGTTGTTCAGTGTTTACATCTTTAGTATCAAAAGCCAATACAAAAAAATGTGTTTTATCGGGACCAGGCTTATACATTACTTTTGTACTAGCGCTGTCAATTGGTGCAGGCGCTTTATCTCCAAATTTTAATTTATTAATTACAGCCAATATTTCTTCAGCTCTTATTTTTACTGAATCTTTGGGATAATCGGCTACCACTTGTTTTAGAGAAAGTTCAAACTCCGAAATAGGCTTTAACCTTCCTATACATAACGATTTTAACAAGGCAAACTTTGGTTTAAATTTACTTTTTGCAATTAATGTATCTGCAGCATTGCAACGATCTAAAGCTACTGTATAGTTACCATCTGTATATGCCAGATAAGTTTCTTCGTAATAAGCTTCAATTTTATTTAAACGATTTGTTTTTTCGGCATTATACATTGGGTTTCTTAATATTTGAGCATAGTCAGAATCGGGATACTTACTCAAAATAAGATTTTTGTTAATTTCTGCATTGGCATTGTCTTTCAAGGCTAAATAAAGACGATACAACTGATAATAACAAGTTGCTTCATATTTATTGCTAGGATACTTTTGATTCAGGGTTTCGAATGTTGATGCAGCTTTGCTTAAATCCATCAATTGTTCTTTGTAAATTAAACCAAGATCATAATATGCTTCAACAATTTTTAAAGTAGAGGCCTCTGTTTTTTCTTTTGTTAATGGCAAATTTTTAGTGTACCATGTTTTACTTTTTGTTGGTCCAGATGTATCAACAAGTGCCACCTGCTTAGCGTTACTTGTATCACCGTCCTCGGGAATAAAGTTGGCCATCACTTGTTTGTTACTTCTTCGCCAATTGTCTTCAAGTTTGCGTGTTCCCCATCTTTTTTGAAACTCACTAAAACCAAAAGTAAGTTGTTGTTGATTGTAAAAATACCACGATGAACCTGAGCCCAAATCTTTGGTAGCGCCATTATTTATTTCGGTAGAATTGGCAGCATTGAAAGCAGCGTTTTCAGCATCTTCTTTAGCTTTCTCTTCATCCTCAATGGCTTTTTGCATTAAGTTTTTAATCATTTTATCTAACTCGGCATCACTTAATTTTGCCATTCTTTGCAAACTGTCTTCCTTATTAATGGTGTTATAATCGCTAATCAACCTAGATAAACTTTTTTTCTTGTTCAATACAATTTCGTATTCAGGATAATCCTTATTTAAAAAGGAAACAGCGCTATCATAATAAGCTCCAGCTAGTGGATATTTGGGTATTTCAAAATACAAGTCGGCCAGTTTTACCGAGCTTATTCCTTTTTGCTGCGTATTTGTAGTACTCTTTTGAATCGATTTCAATAAATAACCTTCTGCTTTTGCAATGCTTCCATCCTTGATGGCAATCTCTGCTAAACCGTAATAAATCTGATCAAGGTAATCACTGTTTTTTGTGTCTTTCAACATTTTGTTCAACTGGGCCAAAATCTGACGACTATCGCCTGAGCTTGCATCATACATTTTAGCCTGATAAATTTTAGCATAAAAGGTTAATTCGTATTTTGGATTCATTTTTATCACTTTTCCATAAAGATTTCTGGAGAGGTCATATTTTTTTAATCGTTGATACATTTGCGCCAAAATAAAAGTATATCGTGCTTTTGATTTTTTGCGTTTAGTAAAGCCAATGGCCCTGTTCATATACTTGGCTGCCTGCTCGTAGTTTTCTTGCTTACTATAAAAATCAGCTTGAACCGCCATCAACTCTCCGTTCAATCTATAAGGAAAGCCAGGATCACTCTTTAACATATCAATATATCCTTGTGATTTAGTGAATGCCCCTATTTCATTATAGGTTTTAATAAGCCACAACAGCGCTTCAAATCTTCCATCTTGCTTTTTGTATTCACTAATTACGTATTCAAAAACCTCAACTCCTGCAAAATACTCATGTTTATAAAAATGACTCTGCCCAATCATTAAATAAGTATCATCAATCCAACTGCAAAACTCTTGGCCTTTAATAGACATGCTATGTCTTTGAATAACAAAAGAGGCCTTCTTAAATACCTTTTCCATTGCAGGGGTGGCTGTTTTTGCGTCCTTTTGATCGCCATAGGTATAAACAGGTAATACTTTGCTGTAATCATCCTTGTAATTATCTTCCATAGCAGTAACAGCATCCTTTAAGGCTTCATTTCCGTTAAAGTATCCGTTAAACTTGGCGTTCAAGTTATGATAATTACGATTAATCCAAGTGTTTTTTTTTGTTGAACACCCAGCAAATAGCAACATCACAAAAGCGCTTAAACCAATTGCAAGTATTGAATATGTAGATTTAAATTTCAATTAGTAAAACTTAATGTAACTGATTGTAACGTGAATAGCCTAAGTTTATTGAAATTAAACAATAAACTTATTTTTAAATGTGTATTGCGCGTTTTGCTGTTGCATCTAAACACGCTTCTTTAAAACTTTCTGTAAAAGTTGGATGTGCATGACTCATGCGCGAAACATCCTCTGCAGACGCTCTAAACTCCATAGCAACAACAGCTTCGGCTATCATATCCGCAGTGCGCGGACCAATCATGTGAACACCTAAAATTTCATCTGTTATAGCATCAGCTAGCACTTTTACAAAACCATCGGTATCCATGCTTGCGCGGGCTCTTCCGCTTGCTTTAAATGGAAAATTTCCTGCTTTGTATTTTATCCCTTTTTCTTTTAATTGCTCTTCGGTATAACCCACCGAAGCCACTTCGGGCCATGTGTAAACTACACCAGGAATTAAATTATAATTGATGTGTGGTTTTTGACCAGCAATTACTTCAGCAACAAATGTTCCTTCTTCCTCTGCTTTATGCGCTAACATGGCTCCACGCACCACATCGCCAATGGCATAAATGCCGGCTACATTCGTTTGCAAGTGCTCGTCAACCTCTACCTTACCTTTTGCATCTAATTTTACGCCTGCTTTGTCTAATCCAAGATTATCTGTGTAGGGCTTTCTTCCGAGCGCAACTAAACAATAATCGCCCTTAAATTCAACGGCTTGTCCTTCTTTATTTTCAGCAGTAACTGTAACTTCTTTAGCAGTGGCTGTGGCGCCTGTTACCTTATGATTTAGATAAAACGCTATTCCTATTTTGCTTAAAGATTTTTGCAGCTCTTTACCAAGTGCTTTGTCCATAGTTGGAATTATGCCATCTGCATATTCTAACACCGAAACTTTACTTCCTAAACGCGCATATACTGAACCTAATTCTAAGCCAATAACTCCACCGCCAACAAGTATTAAATGCTTTGGAACTTCTTTTAACTCTAAAGCTTCAGTTGAGGTAATGATACGTTTTTTATCTATTGTAATTGATGGCAACGACAAAGGTTTAGAACCAGTGGCAATAATTGTTTTATCGCTTTCAATAATTGTTTCTCCTTTATCATTTTTAATGGAAATTGTATTTTTTGAAGCAAAGCTTCCGTGCCCATTAAAAACAGTAATTTTATTTTTTTTCATCAAAAAATTAATGCCATCGCAGGTTTGCTTTACAACTTCGCTTTTGCGTTTAATCATTTGCGCCAGGTTAACTTTTACCTCTTTAACATCAATACCATGTGTGGCAAAAGTATGTGTAGCATTATGAAAGTGCTCTGAACTATCTAACAAGGCTTTAGAAGGTATACATCCCACGTTGAGACATGTTCCACCCAACGTGGAATAACGCTCAATTAGTGCTGTTTTAAAACCTAGTTGTGCACATCTAATAGCAGCAACATAGCCACCCGGACCTGATCCTATTACTGTAACATCAAATTTTTCCATCTTATTTATATATTATTTGAATTTGATAAAATAAAACAATCTTTTTTAAACTATTAATCTAAACGCTTCAATTGTATTTCTCTTGGTGGAGCAATTATTAAAGGTACTTTTTCGATATTTACCGAACTGGTATCCAATCCGAATGCTTTTTCTTCTGAAAGGCTAATGTTCTTTAAAAAGAAATATATTTTTAACACCACTTTTTCATAAAAAGGCAGTTCGTTTTCGCTGCTCAAAAACTTCTCCATCACCACAAATCGGAAGTCGCCAATTACATTGTTTTTGTTAAGCGATTCGTAGCGACTAGTGATATCTACTTCCTTGTTTTTAACCATGTCTTGAACCACTTTTCTAAACATTAAATTAATGCGCGGTGCTACACGAAAACCTAATTTAAAGTCAATACGAATCACGTCATCTTTAATAATTTCTGTCACTCTGTATTCCATAGTGTAAGGCTCATCCATTAAATCAACATGCACAAACCAATAAATATCGGCTCTTTTTGGTTGTTTTTGAAGTATGCTATAAATAATTTTAGATTCAATTTCATCTTTACGGTTGGCACTTGTTAAATAAACCAAATGTGTTGCATATTTAGGTATGCTTAAATCTTTGCTTAAGTCAAACATCAAACCCAAATACTCATCAAGCTTAACAAACTCCACATAGCTATTACGAATTCTTCGGGCATCATACCATATCCACATAATTATAACTAATAAAGTGGCAATAAGCATGGTAACCCAACCACCATGGGGTAACTTATCTAAGTTGGCTATTAAAAAAGA
This sequence comes from uncultured Bacteroidota bacterium, assembly GCA_903831265.1. Classification (GTDB taxonomy): domain Bacteria; phylum Bacteroidota; class Bacteroidia; order UBA4408; family UBA4408; genus CAIKXD01. The sequence goes on along the minus strand of CAIKXD010000263.1, from coordinate 35,745 downwards.
CACCTCGATAACAGCATAAGTTATCATAAAACCAATAATGTAAAACAATTTATAGCGCTTTAGGCGCATGTAATACACTAATAAAATTGAAGACATTAACATACCTATGATGATAGTTAAGCCATAGGCGGCTTCCATATTTTTTGACTCTCTAAAAAACAATACAATACCGATACATCCAAACATTAATAACCAATTAATAGAAGGAATATATAATTGACCTTTCATATTAGATGGATAGTTGATCTTAACTTTAGGCCAAAGATTTAATCGAATGGCTTCGTTAATTAAGGTAAAAGAACCACTAATTAAAGCCTGACTTGCTACTACTGTTGCTATAGTCGCTACTCCAATACCTATCGGCAATATTTGTTTAGGAATGATGGCATAAAAAGGACTGATATCACCTAGTTTTTGGCCATCTAGGTTTAATAAAAACGATGCTTGCCCCATGTAATTTAACATCAAAGCCACCTTAACAAAAATCCAACTTACTCTAATGTTTTCTCTACCGCAATGACCTAAGTCACTGTAAAGGGCTTCTGCTCCTGTAGTGCACAAAAACACTGCCCCTAAAAGCCAAAATCCACCAGGATGTGTAGTCAATAATTTTATTCCGTAATATGGATTTAACGCCTTAAGTACTTCAACATTGTTTGCAATAGAAATACTTCCCATAACAGCTAAAAAAACAAACCAAGTGAGCATTACTGGCCCAAAGAATTGTCCTATAGATTTTGTTCCAAATTGTTGAATAAAAAACAATGCTGCAATAATTCCAATTACTATAGGCATAGTTTGAATATCAGGATTGAGTGACTGCAAACCCTCAACAGCAGATGATACTGAAATAGCAGGGGTGATAATACCTTCACCCAATAAGGCACTTCCTCCAATAATTGCTGGTACCAACAGCCACTTCACTTTGGTTTTTTTTACCAAAGTATACAAGGCAAAAACACCACCTTCACCTCTGTTATCGGCCCTAAGCGTTAGCACAATATATTTGAGCGTTGTTTGCATGGTTAATGTCCAAAAAATGCAAGAAACACCTCCTAAAATAATATCCCTATTAATGATACTTTCACCTACAATAGCACGTAAAACATACAAAGGAGAGGTTCCAATATCACCAAATATAATCCCTAATGTTACTAAAACTCCCGCGGTGGTTAGTTTGTGATGATGACTATGGTCTGTGCTCATATTATAAATTGAGGCCGCAAAGGTAAATAAAAAGCAAATCGGGCAGTAATTTTATGGAGCTATTTTTATAGAATTAGCTTTAATCCATCGTAAGCTAAAAAAATATTGGAGGGCAATTCTTCTGAAACCTGCTCATAAAGTCCCAATTGATGGCTAATGTGTGTAAAATAAGCTTGTTCAACATTGAGCTCTTGAGCTAAGTCAATTGCCTCCTGAAATGTAAAGTGCGAAATATGTTCTTCTCTCCGAAGTGCGTTTAATACCAATACTTTTGAACCCTTCATTTTTTCCTTTTCCTTTTCGCTTATGCTTTTTGCATCAGTAATATAGGTAAAGTCAGCAATTCTAAATCCTAGTACAGGCATTTTATAATGCATAACTTCAATCGGAATCAGTTTAATGTCTTTTATCTGAAAAGGTGCTAAATCAATTTCATTTAGATTAATAAGAGGTATACCTGGATATTTATCTTCAGCAAAAATATAAGCAAACTCTCTTTTAATTGCAGCTTGAACACGGCTCGTAGCATATACCTCAATATGCTTACCATTAATAAAATTAAAAGCCCTAACATCATCTAAGCCAGCAATATGATCTTTATGTTCGTGGGTAAAAACTACTGCATCCAACTGTTCAACTTGTTCACGCAACATTTGTTGTCTAAAATCAGGGCCAGTATCAATTACAATAGTCGTGGTTGATGTTTCAACCATAATGGAAGAACGCAAACGTTTATCTTTTACATTTGTGCTTGTGCATACCTCACATTTGCAGGCTATCAATGGCACTCCCTGCGATGTTCCTGTGCCTAAAAATGTTATTTTCAAGTATTATAAAATTGCGAAGCTAAATTACTGAATATTACAAACACACACTTTTAAAATGTTACTATTTTTATTAATAATTAATTATGCAAAGATAATCACCTCGTGCGCCTAAAAAGATTTATTATCATTGCACTTCATTTCAAAAAACTATGAAAAGAATATTTTTGTTTTTGCTTATTGCCAGCACTTCTATTAAGGCTCAAAATAAAATGCTAAGCATAGAAGATGCGATTTTAAAAGCGCGCACAAGCCTTGCCCCACAAAATTTTAAACAATTAATGTGGATTAAAAACAGCAACGATTATTGTTATATAGGCGCAGATAATAACCTTTATAAGGGTTCCGCTGAAAAAGATAAAGCACAAATTTTACTTAGATTGGTGGAGTTGAATGCTGCCTTGCGTTTGCAAAAAGAAGATACTTTGCTCTCTTTTCCAAACATAACTTGGGAAGATGTAAATAGCTTTATTTTTAAAGCCAACAACAAACGTTGGATGTGGATTACGGCTTTAAAAACATTGGAGAAAAAACCCTTAGAGAACCTTCCAGAAGATGCTGAAAACCTAGATAAAGAGAAAAAAAAAGGATTCATTGCTTTCACCAAAAACAACAACTTATTTCTATGGAATGCTGGTAAAATTTATCCAATATCTAAAGGAGGTAGCGAAAATATTGTTTATGGTCAAAGTGTACATCGCAATGAATTTGGTATTAAAAAAGGCACCTTTTGGAGCAATTCTGGCAATTATTTGGCTTTTTACCGTATGGATCAATCCATGGTTAAAGATTATCCAATTACCGACTATAATGTTAAGCCTGCTGCAGAAAAATTAATAAAATATCCAATGGCTGGCGATAGCAGTCATCATGTTACAATTGGAATTTTTGATCTTAAAAAATTAGAAACTATTTATTTAAAAACACCCGCACCCGCTGATCACTACCTTACCAACATCGCTTTTAGTCCTGATGATAAACATATTTATGTAGCAGAAATTAATCGCGATCAAAACGAAATGAAGCTCAATAGCTACAGTATCTTAACAGGCGATTTTGAAAAAACCATTTTTACAGAAACGGATGAAAAGTATGTTGAGCCTCTTGATGCCATGTCATTTATTCCGAGCAGCCCAAACCAATTTATTTGGCAAAGCAGACGTGATGGTTGGAATCATTTGTATTGTTACGACACAAATGGTAAACTAATAAATCAACTCACACAAGGCAATTGGGAGGTAACTAATTTCTTGGGTTTTTCTGAACTGAGCGATAAAATATATTTTGAAGGTACTAAAGAAAGCCCGCTTAACCGCGACCTATACTGTGTTACAATTGCAGATGGAAAAATTACTAAATTAACCTCAGGTGACGGTACACACAAACCCATATTAAGCGAAAACGGTAAATACCTTTTAAATTCATTTTCAAATGTTTCAACGCCAAATACTGTTCAATTAATTAATACTAAAACAAAAAAAACACAAGCGTTGCTTAATGCATCAAACCCGCTTATCGACTATAAAATTGGCGCTGTAAACTTATTTACTATTAATAACAAACAAGGAGATAAACTTTACTGCCGAATGTTTAAACCTGCTGATTTTGACAGCACAAAAAAATATCCCGTAGTTGTTTATTTGTATGGCGGACCACATGCGCAAATGATTACCAATAGCTGGTTAGGTGGGGCTAATTTGTGGTTTCATTACATGGCACAAAAAGGCTATCTGGTGTTTACGCTTGATAACAGAGGTTCTGAAGCAAGGGGTAAAAAATTTGAACAAGCTACTTTCAAACAATTAGGTACAGCCGAAATGGAAGATCAACTAGAAGGAGTAAATTATTTAAAATCCTTGAATTATGTTGATGCCACGCGCCTTGGTGTGCATGGCTGGAGTTTTGGTGGATTTATGACCACTTCATTAATGACTCGTTATCCTGATGTATTCAAAGTTGGTGTTGCAGGAGGTCCAGTAATAGATTGGAGTTATTATGAAATTATGTACACCGAGCGCTATATGGATACCCCACAAAGTAATAAAGCGGGTTATGATGCCAATAATTTATTAAACCACGTAGATAAACTAAAAGGTAAATTAATGCTCATTCATGGCACATCTGACGATGTAGTGGTTTGGCAGCATAGTTTACAATTTGTAAAAAAAGCAGTAGAGAAAAGTATTCAATTAGATTATTTCCCATATCCAGGCCATTTACACAATGTTACAGGGAAAGACAGGGTGCATTTAATGCAGAAAATAAGCAATTACTTTTTTGATTATTTGTAAACTATTTAAAGGAATTAGTAAATTAGTTGCTTTTACTTAAGTTATAATAATAAAAAAGTTAGTTTTACTGTTTATATTATTACTCAATATTAATGTTTGTGCACAACTGCCTAATGGGAGTGTGGCGCCAAATTTTACCCTTACAGATTATGATGGAACAACACACAACCTGTATTCTTACTTGAATGCCGGAAAAACAGTTTTCTTAGAAATATTTGCTGCACATTGTCCTGTCTGTTGGAGCTATCATCAAACTAACACCATGAAAAACCTGTACAATAATTATGGACCAAACGGAACCAACGAACTTTTGGTTTTAGCCTTAGAACACGATCAATGGAACGACTCTAACGCATTTATTGGTAACGGCCCTGCTTGGGTTACGCAAGGAAACTGGATGGATGGAACTCCCTTTCCTATATTTGATGTAGAAGATCCAAACCGAGGTGTTTTCAACGATTATAATGTAACATTTTACCCGGTAGTCTATAAAATCTGTCCAAACAAAATTGTTGAACGCGTAATGACTTCTGAAACGTTTGCTCAATTATACCAAAAAGTGCAGGATTGTCAAACTCCAATGTCAATAACCGAAATTATAAACAAGGACCAAATTTATATTAACCAAGATTCAAAAATGCTCATTGTTGGCGAATACCAGCAGGTAAAATCCATTGCAATAATCAACCTTCAGGGACAAGTTATTAAAACAATAAGTTCAATTAAAAGTGCAGCCATCAGCATCAGTGATTTAAGCACAGGTGTTTATATATTTGAGATGCAGGCTGAAGATGGTTTAGTTTATAAAAAGTTTTATGTGAATTAGCATAAGGCTTTTTATTTGTATTAGGTTTAATGAAGGGCGTGGTAATAGCTACTACTCCTTATTCTTCGAATCCATTATAATGGTCACCGGTCCATCATTTATCAAAGCCACTTTCATATCGGCACCAAAAACGCCGCAGGCTACTTTACTGCTAAATTGTGTGAGTATTAATTGATAAAAACGATGATAGTGTTGTTTCGCCAAATCGGGCTTAGCTGCTTTTATGTAAGATGGCCTATTCCCTTTTTTAGTGCTGGCATGCAGCGTAAATTGGCTCACTAAAAGTATCTGCCCTTGTACCTCGTTAATTGACAAATTCATTACACCATCTTTATCGTCAAATATTCTTAAATTAATAATTTTATTGATAAGCCATTCCATATCTTCTTCTGAATCCGCTTCTTCAATACCTAGTAATATTAAAATGCCTTTACCTATTTCTCCAACAATTTCTTGATTTACTTTTACACTTGCCTCAGTAACCCTTTGTAATACAACACGCATAATATTTATTTAAATAATTTGTACTTGCAAAATTACAATAATGTTATTACGAATTACTTCCACCAAAAACAGCATTAAACATATCGCCAAAGCGGTTACCTCGCAATAACATACCCTTACTTAGTTTTGAATATTCCGACAAAGCATGTAGTGTTAACTCCATGTAAAAATACTGTTCGCTTGCTTTGAGATTTGGGTGCAAATCTTTCACCAATTTTTTCAATCCTTTAACCTCGTCCAATGCCTTTTGATATGCACTGTTACTCATGTCAAAAAATAAATCAATAGAATTACCTTCCGAAAACCACTCTAAAACTGAAGCATAAACTTGATCAACAGCTTCCTTTTTCTTGGTTTTTTCTGGTGATGGAAAGTACTTTGGAAAGGTGGTTCTCAATGCTTTTGCAATTAAATGATTGGCCACAATCCATGAGCCTTCTTGCTCTCCTTCATAAACCAACTCCACTTTTCCTGTAATGGCAGGTATAATACCATTAAAATCGGTAACCCTTACTGTAGTTTTTTCATCGCCAGTTAAAATACATCTGCGCTCTGCAGCACTCAATAAATTCTCATAAGCCGAAATACTTAACCTGGCCGAAACTCCACTTTTTGAATCAATATACTCACTTGCTCTGGCTTCAAAACCAACTTGCTCTATAAGCTCTGCCGCCAAATCTGGCACTTCAACATTCGCCTCTGTTTGATTGCGTTTTGCTTCTTGCTTGGTAATCACAGCCGCCATTTTCACATCTTTAGGGTAGTGCGTTAAAATCTGACTCCCAATTCTATCCTTTAGAGGCGTTACTATTGAACCACGGTTGGTATAATCTTCAGGATTTGCTGTAAATACAAACTGAATATCTAAAGGCATACGCAATTTAAATCCTCTAATTTGAACATCACCTTCTTGCAAAATATTAAATAACGCCACTTGTATGCGCGCTTGTAAATCGGGCAATTCATTAATTACAAATATACAACGATTGCTTCTTGGAATAATACCAAAATGTATCACACGATCATCAGCAAAACTCAACTTTAAATTGGCCGCTTTAATAGGATCTACATCACCAATTAAATCTGCCACAGAAACATCTGGTGTAGCCAATTTTTCGGCATATCTATCGTTTCTGTGCAACCAACTTATTGGCGTTTTATCTCCTTGTTCAGCAATTAAGTCAAGTGCATATCTAGATATCGGTTGTAAAGGATCATCATTAAGCTCTGCGCCTGCCACAACAGGAACATATTCATCTAATAAATTAATCATCAACCGAGCAATTCTTGTTTTTGCCTGACCTCTTAACCCCAATAAATTTATATTATGTTTTGATAATATGGCGCGCTCTAAATCCGGAATAACGGTATCTTCATACCCATAAATACCTTCAAAAACAGTTTCCTTGTTCTTTAATTTTTGAATTAAGTTTTGGCGCAATTCATCTTTAATACTTTTGTATATATAACCGCTTTTTTTGAGCGATCCAAGCGTTTTAATTTCAGGTAAATACATAAATTATTTTTCGTCTGTTTAAATTTCTAATCAAAGAAACATTATTTTAACTAAATAGTTGCAAAACTTGCACAACAAAACTGTAAACCAATAATCCCTTATTTAATTAATTAATTTTTTTAGAACTTTCAAAGCATGTTTTTGTTTGAAGTTTGAGGTCTTTTGTTTAACATTTATTATTGATAGTCACATTTTTAAACTTTAGTTTGCGCTTACTTTTGTATTTCTAAAAAATTTAATTTCTCAGTTACAACATTATTCATGGATCCTATCAATCAAATTCATCAACTATTCCGTAAAGCTTTTCATTTGGGCGATATGGAGCAATTGCTATTTGATTCAGTAGATTTCTCGCCAAATGATTTAAATGATTACGATAAGCTTTTGTTATTGCTTAACGGCAGCTCCAATCATCACCAGTTAAATTACTTTATAAAGGAGGTAACGCTTGAAGAACTGAATATCTTACATTCTAACAGCGACTTCCCTTTTTTAAATATCTGCTCTAATGGTAAAGATATATTTCCTTGCTTTTTTGAAATTGGGAAAGGTATTGAAAGGGCAAAGATTTTAACATCAATAAGCCAACAAGATGAATTTGAAAGCCAAGCGCTAAACCTTACGCCATTTAAATCACAGGAAAGTGATAAATATATCATTATAACCGGTTATCCACTACAAAACATAGCTTCTAATCCAAACTCAAGATATAAAGTATTGTCTCGTTTTTTAAAACTATTAAAACACGAAAAAAGAGAAATTGGCTATGTATATCTTTATGCATCAATTGCTGGTTTAATAAGTTTGTCTCTTCCATTAGGTATTCAAAGCATTATTGGTTTTGTTTCAAGCGGACAAGTAACCACTTCACTGGTTGTGCTCATTATTTTTATTATCCTTGGAATATTAATAACAGGATTTCTTCAAATTGCACAAATTAGTATCGTTGAGCACATTCAACAAAGACTATTTGCTCGAACAGCATTTGATTTTGCCTACAGAATACCAAAACTAAATATAGAACTACAGCGTGGAAAAGATGCACCCGAATTAATTAATCGCTTTTTTGATGTTGTTACCTTGCAAAAAGGTTTCGCAAAAATTTTACTCGACTTTTCTGCAGCTACATTGCAAATTGTTTTAGGCTTAGTTTTACTTTCTTTTTACCATCCCTATTTTATATTTTTTGGTGTACTACTTATTGTGGTGCTGTTAACTACACTTTTGGTTACGGGTCCTTTGGGCTTAAGCTCTAGTTTAAAAGAATCTAAATATAAATATAACCTTGCCCATTGGTTCGAAGAAATTGCCCGTTCGCTTGGTACTTTTAAGCTTGCCAGTTATTCAAATATTCCGCAGGAAAAAACCGACTATTATACCGGAAATTACCTATTTGCAAGATCGAAACATTTTAAAATTTTAGTAACTCAATATATCAGCTTTGTAATTTTTAAAACATTAATTACTGCAGTATTGCTAATTATTGGCTGCTACCTCGTAGTAAACAAAGAAATAAACATTGGACAGCTAGTTGCCTCCGAAATTGTAATTATTTTAATTATGAATGCGGTAGAAAAAGTGGTAATTAATTTAGATAGTGTTTATGATGTATTAACATCACTCGAAAAACTTGGTCAAATAAACGATTTACCAATACAAACAATTTCAAAAGGACTTACACCCGACCAACAAGAAAACAAAGGTTTAAATCTTAAAGTAGCCAATTTAAGTTATAGTTTTAATGATGAAAAAAATCCTATACTTAATGATATTAACTTTTCAATTGAGTCTGGCGAGTTGTTTTGCATCTGTGGGAAAAATGGCAGTGGAAAAAGCACTCTAATCAACATTATCAATGGTCTTTTTATTAACTACCAAGGCACCATTAGCATTGGCAATTTTTCTTTGAAAGATATTGATAAAAACTATTTGCACAAAATAATTGGCGAAAACACACAACACGAAGAAATTTTTGATGGTACTTTATTTGAAAATATAACCCTCGGTGCCAGTGATATTAGCACAAGTCATATAATTAAATGCATTGATATTGTTGGACTACAAGAGTTTTCTCAAAAATTAGAACATGGCTTAAAAACTCAAATTACATCAAATAGCAACAAAATTAATAAAAGCGTTGCACAAAGAATTATTCTGGCAAGGGCTATCGCTAAATCTCCACAACTTTTAATATTGGACGATATGGGAATAAGTATTGACAAATTTGAAAAGAAATCTATCTATGAAAAAATTAAAAGTGAATTTAAAAACGCAACAATTATATTTATTTCTAACGATATCGAAACCATAAAACTTTGCAGTTATGTTGGGTATATACACAACAAAAGTATGAGTGTTTACAAAACAGATCAGTTTTTATCATTGTCAAACACCCTATAAACAGCAAGCATGGCATCCGAAAACTTTAATCCTGCGACAGAAGAAACAAAAGACAAAGACAGATTTGCCTCTTTTAAATTAGTGTACAAGCCATCATTGGCTAAGCAGGCTGCTAAATGGTGTAGTATCATTTTTATGGTTCTGATACTTTCTTTATTATTACCATGGACTCAAAATATCGATGGCAAAGGAGAGCTTACCACCTTAAATCCACAAGATCGGCCACAAACAGTGCACAGCATCATTGCCGGAAGAATTGATAAATGGTTGGTTAGAGAAGGGCAATTCTTAAATAAAGGCGATACCATAGCTATTATTTCCGAGGTAAAAGATAAGTTTTTTGACCCCGAATTGTTAGTAAGAATTGACGAACAAATTAAATCTAAAGAAGGCGCCCTGCAGAGCACTAAAGATAAAGCATCTGCCCTAAGAAATCAAATTAATGCCTTAGAAGATGGTTTAAAATTTAGTTTAGGAAAAGCAAAAAATAAAGTGCAACAAAGCATTTTAAAACTACAAAGCGATAGCATAGATTATATTGCAGCTAAAACCGACTATGAAATTGCAAAACAACGTGTAGATCGTCAGGAAACACTTTATAAAAAAGGATTGATATCTTTAACAGATATAGAATCCCGAAGGTTAAAAGTACAAGAGTCTTCTGCTAAACTTTTAAGTAGCGAAAACAAATTTTTAAACGCAAAAAACGATCTTAAAAACACACAAATCGAACTCAATTCTATTGAAGCCGAATACTTAGATAAAATATCAAAAGCCGAATCCGACTTAAGCTCTACGCTAGGATACTACTACGATACAGAGGGTACTATTTCTAAAATGAATAATGAATACGCAAGTATGCAAATACGCAGTGCATACTATACTATTGTTGCTCCTCAAAGTGGCTATGTAGTAAAAACCTTAAAATCTGGTATTGGCGAAACCATTAAAGATGGCGAAGAAATAGTAAGTATTATGCCCGAAAATCCATCTTTAGCAGTGTCTATTTATGTGCGCCCTGCTGATGTCCCTCTCCTTGAAAAAGGAAGAAAAGTGCGAATACAATTTGATGGTTGGCCTGCATTGGTTTTTAGCGGTTGGCCAGGTGCAAGCTTTGGCACATTTGGCGGTGTTATTTCTGTTATAGACTATGTTGATACCAAAGGAAAATATAGAGTATTGGTAGTGCCCGACCCAAATGACGAAGCTTGGCCTAAACAAGTAAGAATTGGCTCTGGTACCTTTGGATGGGTAATGCTTAAAACTGTTTCTGTGGGATATGAACTTTGGCGAAACCTCAACGCGTTTCCTCCCGACTTTTTAGATGAAATAGAATCAAGTAAACCAATAAAATCAAAAGATAAAGGCAAAGATGAAAAGGAAGAATAGTTTTGCTTTTTATTTCTTTGTTTCTTTAACATTGCTTGTAATTATTGTTCAATGTTCTCAAGTGTTTGCGCAACAAAATGATGCAAAAAAACAGATTGTAAGTTACGAATCGTTCATCAATCAAATCTTACAAAGCCATCCCGTGGCCGCTCAGGCCGCTTTGTTAAATGAAATGGCGGTTCAACAAATAAGACTTAGTAAAGGATTGTTAGATCCAACAATCAATTCAAAATACACCACAAAAACATTAGATCAAAAAGATTATTACTATAACTGGACTAACGAACTAAAAGTGCCTTTATGGTGGGGCACCGACATTAAAGCTTCTTATAACAATATAACCGGTGAGTATGCAAGCAGCGAAGACATTACTCCTAACAAAGGGCTCAGTGCTGTTGGAATTACCCTCCCATTAGGGCAGGGTTTAATTATTGATGAAAGAAGGGCTACTATTAAACAGGCCAAATTGATGCAAAAAATAGCGGATGCAGAAAAAGTAAAAATTATCAATAAGTTGATTTTACAAGCCAACAAGGATTACAGAGATTGGCAATACAGCTTTAGCAAAATGATGTTGTTTTATGATGGGTATAAATTAGCCGATTTAAGATTAAAAGCATTAAAGGAAAGAGTTATTCAAGGCGATCTGCCCTCTATTGATAGTGTAGAAGCAAATATTGAAGCACAAAACAGATACAATATTTATTTGCAGTCAATGCTCGAATACCAAAATGGATTGCTCGTTGTTTCAAATTATATGTGGTCGCCACAAGGAACACCACTCGAAATGGATACCACCTTTGCACCCGAAAACTTTATATTTTCTGTCGACAAACCCAACAATGATAGTTTAACACAATTACTTGTTTTTGCACAAAAAAATCATCCAGACTTAATCAAACTCGATTTAAAATTAAATCAATTAGATATCGAAAAAAGAATGTTTGCCGACAAGTTAAAACCCAAATTAAACTTGGAATATAATTTTTTACAAAAAGGTTTTGATGCGCCTTCTAACGCCCAGTTTGCAAACGACAACTATAAATTTGGAGCCTCATTTTCATACCCTTTATTTCTACGACAAGAAAGAGGAAAACTGGCAGGTGTAAAACTAAAAATTGTCGACACCAAATATAGTGTGCAACAAAACAATTTAGAAATAAGAAACAGTATTAAAGCCGCCTATAACGAAACTAATTTTTTAGCGCAGCAAATAGCCGTTCAAAGTAGCATAGTTAGCAACGCGCTAATAATGCGTAATGGAGAATTGGCTAAGTTTGAAAGTGGAGAAAGTTCAATATTTCTAATAAATACGCGCGAAATGAGCTTACTTAATCATAGTCTCAAACTAGCAGAAATGCAGGCTAAGTATATGAAAGCAAAAGCGCTAATGCAATGGAGTGCAGGAAAAATGCCTTAACCTGTTTTATTCAAATAAAGTACCTTTATCTTTTGTATGTAATCGGCCCAGGTGTTTATAAGCCAACTCTGTGGCTTCTCTTCCTCTTGGTGTTCTGCTCATATATCCTTCTTGAATTAAAAAGGGCTCGTATACTTCTTCTATTGTTTCAGCTTCTTCACCCACAGCGGTTGATATGGTTGTTAATCCAACAGGGCCTCCTTTAAACTTATCGATAATGGTGCTTAAAATTCTAATATCCATTTCATCTAAGCCATTTTTATCAACATTTAAAGCATTTAAAGCATACTGCGCTATGTTAACATCAATACTGCCGTTCCCTTTTATTTGTGCAAAATCTCTAGTCCTTCTTAAAAGTGCATTCGCTATTCGCGGTGTTCCTCTGCTTCTGCGCGCAATTTCATATGCGGCTACTTCATCAATCGGAACTTTTAAAATAGCCGAAGATCGCATTACTATTTGCGTTAGCAGTTTTGCATCATAATATTGCAACCTCGAGTTAATGCCAAAACGTGCGCGCAAGGGTGATGTCAATAAGCCTGAACGTGTAGTGGCTCCAACAAGAGTAAATGGATTTAAATTAATTTGAACAGAACGCGCATTTGGTCCTGTATCAATCATAATATCAATACGATAGTCCTCCATCGCACTATATAAGTACTCTTCAACCACTGGACTCAAACGATGTATTTCATCTATAAACAAAACATCATTGGGTTCTAAATTGGTTAAGAGTCCTGCCAAATCGCCTGGCTTGTCTAAAACCGGACCAGAGGTAATTCTTATGTTTACCCCCATATCAAACGCAATAATATTAGCAAGGGTGGTTTTACCTAAGCCCGGAGGGCCATGCAAAAGCACATGATCAAGTGCTTCATTTCTTTGCTTAGCTGCCTCTACAAAAATACGTAAATTTTCAACCACGTTTTCCTGTCCCATAAAGTCCTCAAACTCTACAGGCCGCAAAACCTTTTCTATTTCTTTTTCTGTACTGTTTAACTTCTCTGCCGAAGCATCTAAATTTTCATTCATGATTCAAATTTACATTACAAAGTTATTAATTCATGAGGTAAAAGCTACTGCTTTTTCCAAAATAACATCGGTATTCAAATCATTCATGCATTTAAAATGCCCTTTCGGACAACTTGTTTTCCCAATCTTGGAACAAGGGCGGCACGACAAATTTTTTACCTCGGCTAAAAAATTATTTTCTTCGTGTGCAGGCATATATGGATACATACCAAATGCTGGCACTGTATTGCCCCAAACAGATATAATTTTCTTGTTAAACGCAGCTGCAATATGCATCATACCGGTATCATGGCTAATTACCAAGTTCGATTGTTTTATAATTGATGCCGATTGAAATAAATTATATTTTCCGCAAGCGTTATACACCTTAGAGCCTAGAGCTTGTTCAATAATATGTGCGTTAATAACATCCTCCTTGCCTCCAATTAAAACTATTGGTAAAGGTAACTTGTTACATAGTTCAATTATCTTATCGTTGGTCATTCTTTTGGTATAGTGCTGCGCACCAATAACCACCGAAACAAAGCCCTTTAAATGGGTTTCAGGGAACTCATGTTGCTTTACCTCATCTTTTGCAGGAATAAAAAAATCAAGACCCTTAAAATCATTTCTTATGCCAAAGTTTGTGGTGGCTTCAAAATATCTATCAACAATATGTACAACTGGCAGTTGATTAATTTTTAGCTGCACCAATAACCACTTTCTAAAATTTAATTTAGGAAAACTCTTGGATGGCTTTTGTAAGAACCATATCACTTGTTTTGTTCTTAAATTATGATGCAAGTCAATGATGTAATCGTAGTTCTCTTTTTTAAGAGCGGGTAGCACTTCTGATACTTTTTTTTGAATTGTAAATACCTTTGCAACATTGGGATTTGTTGTAACAATTAATCCAAATGATTGCTTGGTAAGAAAGTGGATTTCTACATCTTTAACCTGCGCTTTTAAACATCTAATTATAGGTGAGGTTAGCACAATGTCGCCAATAGAGCTAAAACGCATTAGTAAAACCTTTGGCATTGTTTGTAAAATTGGGCTATTTTATTTCTTGGCAAAGCTCAATTAGAACACCGTGTGCCGATTTAGGATGTACAAAACACACCAATTTATTATCGGCACCTTTTTTGGGAGTAGTAGATAATAGTTGAAATCCTGCTTTGGTTAAACGTTCCATTTCTTCATAAATATTATCTACTGCAAAAGCTATGTGATGTATCCCTTCTCCTTTTTTTTCAATAAACTTTGCAATAGCACTACTTTCATGTGTTGCAGCAAGCAACTCAATTTTATTTGGTCCGTTTTTAAAGAACGAGGTAATCACCTTTTCGCTTTCTACTACTTCGCTCTTGTATGGAAACTCCCCAAGTAGTTGGGTGTATAAATTATTTGCTTCCTCTAGGCTGTTAACTGCAATTCCTATATGTTCAATCTTGTTCATGCTTAATTTTTTAGCAATAAAAAAAGCCCTAAAATAGGGCTTAAATTGGTTAAGGTATTACTACTTCTTTGTGAATTTATCGCCCGTTTTACTATCGTAATTCATTTGATAATTTCCCTTTTTTAAATCACTAACATCTATTTCATTACCCCTGCCTTGTTTGGCTATGTTTCCGAATAAGTCATACACTTCCCATTTCGTATCTGAGCTAAAATTAATATTTTGATCCTTGCCCTGCGTAAATGTAACTACCGGGCTCATGGAGCGATATTTGTATGAATCAGATACTCTTGAACCTGTTACATCTGTTTGTTTAACACGAATAAGATTTTCACCACTAAATGGATCGTATTTTATTGAGTAAGAATGCTGGTCGGCAGTACCACGGCCTTCTACTTTACCAATAGTTACCCATTTATTCCATCTTTTTTGTTCAACAATAAAACTTAATTTTCCTGTTTCATTTTTTGTACTCCATGTAAACATACCATCTTTGCTTATTTTCATAGATCCAGGAATCACCTCAAAAGTGGCCCTAGGTTTTAAATCTTCTGGATTTACAACCCTAGGTTTACAACCATCGTTGTGCTTTATTTTGATTGATACCTTTTGGCCAACTACTAATTGTAGTGATAATAGATCAATTTCAAAAGAGCTTTGTTGAATCTCATCTGTTGTAAGTTTGCCGTTAACAAAAACCTCAGTAACACAAAATCCAACATTATTGCTTGATTTGTATGGGTTTGCTACAAAAATGTTTTTTCCCATAAAATTTCCTTCTATGTTAATTTCTCCAGCTTTAAGCATCGAGCAGTTAACAAGAATAAACAGAGATGCTATTATTTTCTTCATCATAAGCTATTTTATTTTACGCTATGTTATTTTATACTTAGCGAATTAACACGCAATATTAAAAGGATTAATCAGTAAAACAAAAAAATGAACAAAAAATATGTTTATTTTTGATTGTTTCAACTCATTAAATTCTAATGATGTTTGTTTTAACCTTTAAAACCAAATTATGCAGTTGGAATCGTTGGTAAACAAATTTTTCAATAACATCAGGTGCTCACGGAATATTTTGTAATGAAGTAATAATGAGCTATTATAAAATCCGAAATGGGAGTTAGTGCTTGTCACGATGGCTCCTATGTTTGCAAAGTAAATTACTATCGGGAGAAGAAAAATAAAGTTGAGTAGGTTTCAACTGCATAATTTGGATTAAAAGTAGCTTAACTCATCAATATTTCTTGTATTGGTGCTACTTTTAAAAAAATATTTATACATTTGGGCTTCAAAAACAAAGATTATACCACAAAATGAAACAAACTTTCTCATTATTATTGTTATTAACCACTCTAGGTCTTAGAAATTTATCTTTCGGCCAAGGAGTAATCGATGCTGGTCAAGACACTGCTATTTGTTTGCCAGGGTCTGTAACACTTACAGCCAATATCAACTCTCAAAGTCCTACCATTTTATCTGATCAAAACAGTCCATTACCCGATGATGCATTTTCACCTATGGTAGTAAATATTGGCTTTTCGTTTACTTATTTTGGAAATGTTTACACGCAATGTGCTATTTCAACAAACAATTACATCTGTTTTGATATCGGAAATGCAGGTGGTGCATCTCCCTATCAAATTAATGGCCCAATACCTGGTGGGCAGGCGCAAACACATAATTCTATCATGGGACCTTGGCAAGATATAAACCCAGCCCTTGGTGGTATTATTAGATATAATGTGATAGGCACAGCGCCTAACAGAATATTTACTGTTGAATATTGCAGCGTGCCTATGTTTAGCTGCACTAGTTTAAGTTTCTCCTCACAAATACAACTGCACGAAAATGGCAATGTTATTGAAACACACATTATCGACAAGCCTGTTTGTCCAGGCTGGAATGGAGGACAAGCTGTTCACGGCATTCAAAATATTGGAGGAACCATTGCTTTCGTAAACGCAGGTAGAAACGCTGGTGTACAATGGGCGGTTTCTAATGAAGGAACAAGATTTGCGCCCGATCCAAATGATCCAAATAATTACTTTATAAGCAATATTCCATTTTCTCCAGTAACACTTGGTGCTTCAGGAACTATAACCTGGTCAGAAGTGGGTGGACCTAATATCGGAACAGGAGCTTCTGTAACTGTAAGTCCAACTGTTCCTACTTCTTATGTTGCCTCAATTGATGATTTGTGTAGTGGTTTTGCTTATACTGATACGGTGCAGGTAAATGCAGCGCCTGCTCCAGATCTTTCTTTTCTTTACCCTTCGGCCACTTTTTGTTCAGACACTATTATTGTAACACCAACATTAGGGCCTGGATCTGTGGGCGACTTTAGTGCTTCACCAGTTGGAATTGTTTTTGCTAATACTACCACAGGAGCCATCGATCTTGGTGCAAGTTCCCCTGGTAGTTATGACATAAGCAGAATTGGCACAAATGGGGGCTGTTTTGATACACTTACAGTGCAAATCACAATTACAAGTGCTCCCGATCCTAGTCATTCTTATCCAACCTCAATTTACTGCGCCGGTGGAACTTCTCCAACTCCACTATTTATCCCTAACGCAAGTGCAGGATTATTTACTGTTTCTCCAGCTGGCTTAGTATTTATTAATGAAAATACTGGTGAGGTTAACCTGGATTCTTCTGCCGTTGGAACCTATACCATCACAAATACCATTACAGGTTTTGGATGTCCTACAACTACAGACACATCTATAGTTACCATTGCCGAACAAAGCCTAGATGCTGGTGCAGCATTATTTACATGCACAGGATTAGGTGCACTAATCGAAGGAATTGCCCTTGGTCCTAATAGCGATAGCTTGGTTTGGTCTGGAGGTACAGGAACATTTACAAATATTAATAACGATACCACCTACTATAACCCTTCATTAAATGATGCTGGTTTAGGTTTTGTGAATTTAGTATTAACTATGGTAGGTACTGCCACCTGTCCAACTATTTTTGATATTGTGCCTTTAACAGTTGAACTTGGTGCAATAGCAAGTGCTGGCAATGATGTAAATATTTGCGGTGGCGGTGGAGCTCCAATTATTTTAAACGGAAACGTAAGTGGCTTGGGAACAAGCGGTACTTGGTCAACAAACGGTAGTGGCTCTTTCGGAAACGCAAGCGCTTTAAGTACAATTTACACACCTAGTGCTGGCGATTTAACCAACGGTAGTGTTGTTATTTACCTCACTACTAATGACCCTGCAGGAAATTGTCCTCCAGCAATCGATTCGTTGGTGGCTAACTTTAGTACTCAAGCCACGCTAAGTGTTCAATTGCAAAACGCTGTTTGTGCTGGTTCAAACGTAAGCTTAACTGCCGTAGCAGCTGGTTCAATTAATTCCTATCAATGGACCTCGAATGGTTCAGGTACTTTTTCAAGCCCTGCAGCCATTAATACGCAGTACACACCAAGCGCTGCTGACATTGCAAACGGATCTGTTATATTTTTCATTAATGGCGTTGCTCCAGCACCTTGTACAAACGTAAATGCAACCGATACTGTTCAAATAATTCCTGCTCCCACAGCTCAAATCAGCGGTGGCGGAATAGTTCAAACTGGTGCAGGCACTATTTGCCCTAATGGAACTACTGCAGATGTTAATATTTCTGTTGTTGGAAATGGCCCATTCAATTTAACATACACTGTTGGTGGCGACACGTTAACTTTAACAGGCATAACATCACCTTATGTATACCAGGATAGCATCCCTGGACCATTTAACATTATTGCCTTAAGCGATTTAGGTGCATGTCCTGGTATTATTACTGGTGCTGCCACTGTTGATACAGTTAACATAAGATACTTGACCCTTGCTCAAGCAGAAACATGCGGTGAATTAAATGGATTGGCTCACACTTATAATGTTGCTGGCGGTTTACCTCCATACAGCTATTTGTGGAATAATGCCACCGCCTCTACAAATGATACCATTTCCAATCTTTTAACAGGCGTCTATATCGTAACAGTTACTGAATCAAATAACTGCTTTTCAATCGACACCGTTTTGGTACCTCAGGTGCTTGGTGTGGTAGCTTCAATTGCTGCCGACCCTATATCCGGTGGATATCCATTAACAGTAAACTTTACAAACAATAGCACAGGAGCTGCTACTTACTTATGGACTTTTGGCGACGGAGATTCTAGTGCTATTGCTACACCCTCTCATATATTCGAATTACAAGGAGAGTACCAAGTTGTTTTAACAGCATACAATACACCGGGTTGTGCAACTTCCGATACATTAAAAATTATTGTTGATGGCGAGGTACCCAATATTTTCACTCCTAATGGAGATGGCTCTAACGACAAGTTCTCTTTCAATAGATTAAGTGTTAAAACTTTTAATGCGCAAATCTTTAATCGTTGGGGCAAAAAAGTATTTGAGTGGACCGACCCAAAAGAAGGTTGGGATGGCAACAGTTCAGAGGCTGGTGTATATTTCTATATCGTAACAATGACAACACTCACCGACCAAGTGGAAGAACTTCATGGTACTATCACACTGATGAAATAATTAATCTAAAAAATTTAAAGCCGAAGTGTTACTTCGGCTTTTTTTATGCCTATGGAACACGAAGAAAACCCTTGGAAAACCTTAGATTCAGAAAAAGTATATGAATCGGCCTGGATAGCTGTGAATAAGCACAATGTACTAAATCCTGCTAACAACCCAGCCATTTATAGCACCATTCATTTTAAAAACAAAGCCATTGGCGTTATTCCGCTAGATGAAAACTATAATACTTGGATTGTAGGCCAATACCGTTATCCAACCAATAACTATAGCTGGGAAATACCCGAAGGCGGTGGAAATTTAAATATACCCTATATAGATTCAGCTGCTAGAGAATTACTCGAAGAAACTGGCCTTAAAGCCGAAAAATATACCGAAATCATGCGCATGCATTTAAGTAACTCTGCTAGCGATGAAGAAGCCATTGTATTTGTAGCCCAAAACCTCAGCTACCACAATGCCGAACCCGAAGAAACAGAAGTTTTACAAATCAAAAAATTGCCTTTTAACGAGCTCTATAAAATGGTAAATGAAGGTAAAATTACTGATGCTATTACTATTGCGGCTGTTTATAAAACTAAGGTGATGATTGACTCTCGGTTAATTTAGTCAACACAAATTTTTTAGGAGCGCTTACCCCTTGTAAAAGGAACTTTTCTTTTTAAAAGTTTCGTCATTGGTTGGTGTCCCTGTCAACCAACAACTTTTGGGTTTTCCTATCCAGGGTCTTC
This sequence comes from uncultured Bacteroidota bacterium, assembly GCA_903831265.1. Classification (GTDB taxonomy): domain Bacteria; phylum Bacteroidota; class Bacteroidia; order UBA4408; family UBA4408; genus CAIKXD01. The sequence goes on along the minus strand of CAIKXD010000263.1, from coordinate 15,621 downwards.
ATTACTTTTCCTGGCGCGGGTCTTCATGACCCGTGCCTTTAAATCATTTGGTCATTGGTTGGTGTCCCCGCCAACCAACAACTTTTGGGTTTTCCTATCGCGGGTCTTCATGACCCGTGCCTTTAAATCATTATCATTGGGCTATATTAAGCCTGCGCAGTTGGCCCACCAAAGTTCATAGGTATGCTTGGGCCTTCTGTATCTTTTATTGCACCAAATTGTGCCTCATATTTAGCCACATTATCTTTTAACGCCAATAACAATCTTTTAGCATGCTGTGGAGTTAATAATACGCGCGATTTAACCTTTGCTTTTGGCATTTGAGGCATAACTCTTATAAAATCTATTATAAACTCTGCATTGCTATGGGTAATGATAGCCAGATTGCTGTACGTTCCTTCTGCTACTTCTTCTGATAACTCAATGTTGATTTCGTTTTGCTTATTTTCTGTACTCATTATGTAGGATATTTATTTTTAAATTATTTTATACAAATATAGCGATAAAAAAAGGTGCAGCATATAAATACACTGCACCTTTTTTGTTTTTATACTAACGTAAATTAGTCTTCTACTTCTTCTCCAATACGTTCGCGCTTGCTCGCCATTAAATTGTCGTATTCTTCCTGAGAACCTACAACAATCTTTTCGTACTCACGCAATCCTGTACCAGCTGGAATTAAGTGTCCAACAATTACATTTTCTTTTAATCCGCTTAATGTATCACGTTTACCAGCAACAGCAGCTTCGTTCAATACTTTTGTTGTTTCCTGGAAGGAAGCAGCACTAATAAAGCTTTGCGTTTGTAATGACGCACGTGTAATACCTTGTAATATTTGTGTAGAGGTAGCAGGAATTGCTTCACGCGCTTCAACTTGTTTCTTATCCTTGCGCTTCAACATACTGTTCTCATCTCTCAATTTGCGTGCACTAATAATCATACCTGCTTTCAACGTTTCAGAATCTCCTCCTTCAACCACTACTTTTTTACCAAATAGCAAGTCGTTTTCTTCCATAAAGTCAGCTTTGTTAGCTAATTGTTTCTCCAAGAATCTTGTATCTCCTGGATCTTCAATTTCCACCTTACGCATCATCTGGCGAACAATTACTTCAAAATGTTTATCATTGATTTTCACCCCTTGCAAACGATACACTTCCTGGATTTCATTTACCAAGTATTCCTGCACCGCTGTAGGGCCTTTAATCGATAATATATCATCTGGGGTAATAGCACCATCACTTAATGGCATACCAGCTTTAATAAAGTCGTTTTCCTGAACTAAGATATGTTTAGATAGTGGTACTAAGTAACGTTTCACCTCGCCTGTTCTTGACTCAACAACAACTTCGCGGTTACCACGCTTAATCTTACCAAAGCTAACAATACCATCAATTTCAGTTACAACGGCTGGGTTACTTGGATTTCTTGCTTCAAACAACTCGGTTACACGTGGTAAACCACCCGTGATATCACCTAATTTACCAGATGCACGTGGAATCTTAACAAGAATTTGTCCTGCTTCAATTTTATCGCCATCGCCAACAATAATATGCGCCCCAACTGGAATGTTGTAATTTTTAATTACTTCTTTCTTGCTGTTTACAATTTGAATGGCTGGATTCTTAGTCTTATCGCGCGTTTCAATAACTACTTTCTCAGCAAAACCTGTTTGCTCATCACTTTCTTCACGATAAGTAACGCCTTCATCTAAACCATCAAAAGAGATCTTACCAGCCATTTCAGAAACGATAACAGCATTGTATGGATCCCAATCACAAATCATATCACCAGCCTTAATCTTAGCGCCTTCTTTTACATACAGGGTTGAGCCATAAGGAATGTTATTTGTATTTAATACAATTTTGGTGTTAGGGTCAATTACTCTCACCTCACCAGAACGACCAATTACCACAATTGAAAGTGCTCCATCAGAAGCAGTTCTCTCAATTGTACGCATTTCTTCAAACTCAACAACACCTTCGTATTTAGCTTTTAACACTGATTCTGCAGAAACGTTACCTGCAGTACCACCCACGTGGAAAGTACGTAAGGTTAACTGTGTACCTGGTTCACCAATACTTTGAGCTGCAATAACACCAACAGCTTCACCTCTTTGTACCATTCTTCCGGTGGCAAGGTTTCTACCGTAGCATTTTGAACAAACACCTATCTTCATTTCGCAGGTCAATACCGAACGAATTTCAACTGATTCAATTGGAGAAGCAGCAATTAATTTTGCTTGGTCTTCTCTAATTTCTTCGCCACCTGTAATAATTAACTCCCCTGTATTAGGATGATATACATCACTTACAGCGGTACGTCCTAATATTCTGTCGTATAAACTTTCAACAACTTCTTCATTGTTTTTGAGTGCTGTTGCTATCAAACCTCTTAAGGTCCCGCAATCTTCACCGCTAATAATTACATCTTGAGAAACGTCAACCAATCTTCTTGTTAAGTAACCCGCATCGGCCGTTTTTAATGCCGTATCGGCCAAACCTTTACGAGCACCATGGGTAGAAATAAAGTACTCAAGAATTGATAATCCTTCCTTAAAGTTAGAGATAATTGGATTCTCGATAATTTCACCTCCAGAAGAGCCTGATTTTTGTGGCTTAGCCATCAATCCCCTCATACCACTCAACTGACGAATTTGCTCCTTAGAACCACGGGCTCCAGAATCTAGCATCATGTAAACAGAGTTAAATCCTTGACGATCGTTAATCAACTGATCCATCAATCGTTTAGTCAATTTACTATTAGTATGCGTCCAGATATCAATAATCTGATTATAACGCTCATTATTAGTGATGAAACCCATGTTGTAGTTGCCTAAAACTTCTTCAACTTGTGTATTTGCGTCAGCAATCATTTTCTCTTTATCTTCAGGCACTAATACATCACCCAAGTTAAATGATAATCCACCCTTAAATGCCATACGGAATCCAAGATCTTTCATATCATCTAGGAACTTTGCTGTTTTAGCTACACCAGAAGTTTTAAGAATTAATCCAATAATATCACGTAATGACTTCTTAGTTAATAATTCATTAATGTATCCTACTTCGCGTGGTACTACTTGATTAAACAATACGCGACCAACAGTAGATTCAGTTAACTTATTAACTAACTCACCATTTTCTTTTACCCACACCTTCACTTTAATGATGGTATGCAGGTCAACTTTCTTTTCGTTGTAAGCAATAATTACTTCTTCCGGAGAATAGAATGAAATACCTTCGCCCATCATCTTTTTCTCTTCATCACTTTTACGGGCCTTGGTCATGTAATATAAACCAAGAACCATGTCCTGAGAAGGAACGGTAATAGGCGCGCCATTTGCAGGATTCAGGATATTATGTGAAGCAAGCATCAACATTTGAGCCTCAAGAATTGCAGCATTTCCAAGAGGAACGTGAACTGCCATTTGATCCCCGTCAAAATCCGCGTTAAACGCAGTACAAACCAAAGGGTGCAACTGAATTGCTTTTCCTTCAATTAATTTCGGCTGGAACGCTTGAATACCTAATCTATGTAATGTTGGAGCACGATTCAATAATACAGGATGACCTTTTAATATATTTTCTAAGATATCCCAAATGATTGCATCTTTACGGTCAACAATTTTCTTTGCAGATTTAACTGTTTTAACAATCCCTCTTTCAATTAACTTACGAATAATAAATGGTTTGAATAGCTCTGCTGCCATGTCTTTTGGCAAACCACACTCGTGTAATTTCATTTCAGGACCAACAACAATTACCGAACGAGCCGAGTAATCCACACGTTTACCTAGTAAGTTCTGACGGAAACGACCTTGTTTACCTTTTAATGAATCACTTAATGATTTTAGTGCACGATTTGATTCTGTTTTAACAGCATTAGATTTTCTAGAGTTGTCTAGCAATGAATCTACAGACTCTTGCAACATCCTTTTTTCGTTTCTTAAGATTACTTCCGGAGCCTTAATCTCCATTAATCTTTTTAAACGGTTGTTACGAATAATTACACGTCTGTATAAGTCATTTAAATCAGAAGTAGCAAATCTACCACCATCTAAAGGCACTAAAGGTCTTAATTCAGGGGGAATAACCGGAACTACTTTCATAATCATCCATTCAGGGTGATTAACCGTATTTAAGCGGCTCATACGGAAAGACTCAACAACTTGAAGACGCTTTAGCGCTTCTGTTTTACGTTGCTGAGATGTTTCAGTATTTGCTTTATGACGAAGCTCGTAAGATAACTCATCTAAATCAATTCTCTTTAACAAGTCAGAAAGTGCCTCAGCACCCATTCCTGCAATAAATTTATTTGGATCAGTTTCATCTAAATGTTGATTGTCTTTTGGCAGAGCATCAATAATATTTAAGTATTCCTCTTCAGATAAAAAGTCAAGCGCTTGGATGCCATCCGCTGCTTTAATACCTGGTTGAATAACTACGTATCTTTCGTAATAAATGATAGAATCTAATTTCTTTGTTGGTAAGCCTAACAAATAGCCAATTTTATTTGGCAATGAGCGGAAGTACCAGATATGTGCAACAGGAACCACCAATTGAATATGGCCCATGCGCTCTCTACGTACTTTTTTCTCTGTAACCTCTACACCACAACGATCACAAACAATACCTTTGTAACGAATTCTCTTATATTTTCCACAGGCACATTCCCAATCTTTTACTGGACCAAAAATACGCTCGCAAAACAAACCACCCATTTCGGGTTTGTAGGTGCGATAATTAATAGTCTCAGGCTTTAATACTTCCCCACTGCTTCTTTCGCGGATACTTTCTGGTGAAGCTAAACTGATGGTAATGGTAGAGAAGTTACTTTTTACTTTGGAATCTCTTTTTAAAAAAGCCATTTTTATATTCGGATTTAATTTTTTATGACGACTATGTTTTGAAAATACCCAGCATAGTTTACACTATGCCAGGTAATTTTATTTAATCCAGTGAAATGTTCAAGCCTAAGCCTCTCAACTCATGCAACAATACGTTGAATGATTCTGGAATTCCTGGCGTTGGTAAGTTTTCACCTTTAACAATTGCTTCATACGCTTTTGCTCTTCCTACAACATCATCTGATTTTATAGTTAGAATCTCTTGCAATATGTTGGCTGCACCAAATGCTTCAAGCGCCCAAACCTCCATCTCACCAAAACGCTGACCTCCAAACTGAGCTTTACCTCCCAATGGTTGCTGTGTAATTAACGAGTATGGCCCAATTGAACGTGCATGCATCTTATCATCCACCATATGTCCAAGTTTCAACATATAAATAATTCCTACAGTTGCAGGTTGGTCAAATCTTTCTCCTGTACCTCCATCTGTTAAGAAAGTACGCCCAAATCTTGGAATACCAGCCTTATCAGTGTAATGATTGATATCATCAATTGACGCACCATCAAATATGGGAGTAAAGAATTTTTGATTTAATTTTTGACCAGCCCAAGCCAATACTGTTTCATAAATCTGTCCAAGGTTCATACGCGAAGGTACACCCAGTGGATTTAACACAATATCAACAGGGGTTCCGTCTTCAAGGAAAGGCATATCTTCGTCACGTACAATACGCGCTACAATACCTTTATTTCCGTGACGTCCAGCCATCTTATCACCTACTTTTAACTTGCGTTTTTTAGCAATATAAACTTTCGCAAGTTGCACAATTCCTGCAGGTAGTTCATCGCCCACAGTAAGTGCAAATTTCTTACGCTTGTAAATACCCAATAAATCGTTAGCCTTAATAGAGTAATTATGAATCAAAATTTTAATTTGCTCATTGCAATCCTTGTCAGTAGTCCACTTTCCAGGGTTGATGTTTGCATAGTCAATTGAAATCAATTGTTTTTGTGCAAACTTAGAACCTTTAGGAATAATCATTTCCTTAAAGTTAGTTTGAACACCTTGCGAAGTTTTGCCGTTTACCAATGTAAATAGTTTTTCAACTAATTTGTTTTTTAGTAAAGATGCCTCTTGATGATATTCCTCATCAAGCTTAGCAATGATAGGCTTTTCGTCACTTTTTGATTTTTTATCTTTAATCACACGACTAAAAAGTTTCTTATCAATTACAACTCCTTTTAATGATGGAGGTGCCTTTAAAGAAGCGTCTTTAACATCGCCTGCTTTATCACCAAAAATAGCACGTAATAATTTTTCTTCTGGAGATGGATCTGTTTCACCTTTTGGTGTAATTTTTCCAATTAAAATATCTCCTTCTTTTACCTCTGCTCCTACTCTTATTAATCCGTTAGAATCAAGTTCACGAGTAGCTTCTTCACTTACGTTAGGGATATCGTTAGTTAATTCTTCCAAACCTCTTTTTGTATCGCGCACTTCAAGTACATATTCATCAATATGCAATGAGGTAAAAATATCTTCGCGTGCTACCCTTTCTGAGATTACAATAGCATCCTCAAAGTTATACCCTTTCCAAGGCATGAATGCAACTTTAAGGTTTCTTCCTAAAGCTAATTCTCCGTTTTGCGTAGCATAACCTTCGCATAAAACCTGACCTTTATACACTTTTTCTCCCTTAGCAACAATAGGCTTGAGGTTGATACAAGTACTTTGATTTGTTTTACGGAATTTTGTTAACTGATAACGCTTTACATCTTCATCAAAACTAACTAATCTTTCTTCATCAGTGCGTTTATAACGAATTACAATTTCGTTTGCATCAACATATTCAACAGTTCCTTCGCCTTCTGCATTTATCAATACGCGCGAATCTCTTGCCACCAATGGCTCAAGACCAGTACCCACGATTGGTGCCTCTGGGCGCAATAATGGAACTGCTTGGCGTTGCATGTTAGATCCCATCAAAGCACGGTTAGCATCATCATGTTCCAAGAAAGGAATCAAAGAAGCTGCTATGGATGCAATTTGGTTAGGTGCAACATCTATTAAATCTACTTTATCTGGTTCAACAATTGGTAAGTCACCTCCAAATCTTGCTTTTACTCGTTGAGTTAAAATCTTACCTTCGTTATCCATGTCAACATTTGCCTGCGCAATTGTTTTCTGGAATTCTTGTTCTGCACTCAGGTATACAATAGGACTAGCTAAATCAACATTGCCCTCTGTTACGGCTCTGTAGGGTGTTTCAATAAAACCAAGTTTGTTGATTTTAGCAAACACACAAAGAGACGAAATCAAACCAATGTTTGGACCTTCTGGTGTTTCAATTGTACATAAACGACCATAGTGTGTATAATGCACATCACGCACCTCAAAACCTGCACGCTCACGAGATAAACCGCCTGGCCCTAGTGCCGACAATCTTCTCTTATGAGTAATTTCTGCCAATGGATTGGTTTGGTCCATAAACTGAGAAAGCTGGTTGGTTCCAAAGAAGGAATTAATTACAGAGGAAAGTGTTTTAGCATTAATCAAATCTGTTGGCGTAAACACTTCGTTATCGCGCACATTCATACGCTCACGAATTGTTCTGGCCATACGAGACAAACCAACTCCAAATTGCGCATACAATTGTTCACCAACGGTACGAACCCTTCTGTTACTTAAGTGATCGATATCATCAACATCTGCCTTAGAGTTAATTAATTCGATTAAGTATTTTATAATAGAAATAATATCCTCTCTTGTCAATACTTTCGTGTCTTCGGGGATATCAAGGTTCAATTTTTTATTGATTCTAAAACGACCAACCACGCCAAGATCATATCTCTTATCGCTGAAGAACAATTTATCGATAATACCTCTTGCTGTTTCTTCATCAGGCGGTTCGGCATTACGCAATTGTCTGTAGATATGCTCTACTGCTTCCTTTTCGGAGTTTGATGTATCTTTTTGTAAAGTATTGTAAATGATGGCATAATCAGCAGCATTTACATCTTCCTTATGCAAGATAATTGCCTTTACGTTTGCATCAAGAATTAAATCAGCATGGTGGTCTTCAATAACTGTTTCGCGGTCAATAATTACCTCGTTACGCTCAATTGAAACAACCTCTCCTGTATCCTCATCTACAAAGTCCTCTACCCAAGTTTTAAGCACACGAGCTGCTAATTTTCTACCAACAGCCTTCTTCATTCCTGTTTTAGAAACTTTGAACTCATCGGCCAAATTAAAGATATTTAAGATATCCTTATCGCTTTCGAATCCAATAGCACGTAACAAAGTAGTTACAGGTAGTTTTTTCTTACGGTCAATGTAGGCATACATTACATTGTTAATATCGGTAGCAAATTCTATCCATGAACCTTTAAATGGAATCACACGGGCAGAATATAATTTTGTACCATTTGCATGTCGGCTTTGACCGAAGAACACACCTGGAGACCTATGAAGTTGTGACACAATAACCCTCTCGGCACCATTAATTACAAAGGTTCCTTTTGGTGTCATGTATGGAATTGTACCCAAGTAAACATCTTGAATAATCGTTTCAAAATCTTCATGTTCAGGATCGGTACAATACAACTTGAGTTTCGCTTTAAGCGGAACACTATAAGTTAAACCACGTTCAATACACTCTTCGATGCTGTAACGCGGGGGATCTATGAAATAATCCAAAAACTCGAGGACGAAATTGTTGCGCGCATCGGTAATTGGAAAGTTTTCGGCAAATACCTGAAATAAACCTTCGTTTTTTCTGTTTTCAGGTGTAGTTTCCAGTTGAAAGAAATCCTGGAAAGACTTAATCTGTACATCTAAGAAATCAGGATATGGTACCTGATTTTTGATGGCAGAAAAATTTATTCTTTGGGTTTTAGTTATTGTGGCCAAGGTAATTTAAGATTGAAAATTAATAAGAAATACTACACTAAATCACAAACGGTAAAGCCTCCATTGATTTTCATCATTGGAGGACCATACCGGTTATTTGTATTTGAGAAGCTCCTTACTTAACTTCAACCTCAGCCCCTGCTTCTTCTAATTGTTTCTTAACATTTTCAGCATCTTCTTTAGAGATACCTTCTTTAACTGGTTTTGGAGCGCCATCAACTAAGTCTTTAGCTTCTTTTAAACCAAGACCAGTAATGTCTTTAACGATTTTCACTACACCTAATTTTGCAGCACCTGCACTTTTAAGAATTACATCGAAAGTCGTTTTTTCAGCAGCAGCAGGAGCTGCACCACCGGCTGGAGCAGCAACTACAGCAGCAGCTGCAGGCTCAATTCCATACTCGTCTTTTAAAATTTGAGCTAACTCGTTTACTTCTTTTACGGTTAGGTTTACTAATTGTTCAGCAAAAGCTTTTAAATCTGCCATTTTAATTGTTATTTAATTGATTAGAACTTATTTGTTTATTGATGATGATGATTTAATTTTAAATAGGGGTTATGCGTTTCTTTCGGATAGTGTTTTAACAATACCTGCAATTTTGCCACCACCAGACTGAAGCGCACCGATAACGTTCTTAGCAGGGCTTTGTAACAAGCCAATAATATCTCCGATAAGCTCGTTTTTACTTTTGATGCTAATTAAAGTATCTAATTGATTGTCGCCTAGATAAGAACATTCTTCAACAAATGCTGCTTTTAATTTCGGTTTGTCGCCCGCCTTTCTGAAATCTTTAATTAATTTTGCTGGTACATTTCCTACTTCACAAAACATTACTGCAGTCGTTCCGGCTAAAGCACTATAAAGTTCTTCATAGTTTTTACCGCTGCGTTCCATAGCTTTCATTAAAAGTGTATTTTTTACCACTTTCATTGAAACGTTATTTTTAAAACACTCTCTGCGCAATTGATTTGTTTTCTCAACAGTTAATGAGGAAGTATCGGTAATGTAGAAGTTCGGATTGTTATTTAGGTCTGCTATCAATTCATTGATTAACAGTTCTTTTTCCTCTCTTGTTTTCATTTTAGTAAATTATTAGACTTTAAAATAAACTTAAACTATATTATTTAATTATGCAATTGATTTTGGTTCAACCATTACGCTTGGGCTCATGGTACTTGACATATAAATGCTTCTTATGTAAGAACCTTTAGCCGCTGAAGGCTTCAATTTAATGATTGATTGCAATAATTCTTGTGCATTTTCTGCAAGTTTTTCGCTTGCAAAAGATACTTTACCTATTGAGGCATGAATAATACCTGTTTTGTCAACTTTGAAATCAATTTTACCAGCTTTTACTTCTGTAACAGCTTTACCCACTTCAACGGTTACAGTTCCTGTTTTTGGATTTGGCATTAAACCACGAGGGCCTAAAACTTTACCTAAAGCACCAACCTTACCCATAATTGAAGGCATAGTAATAATTACATCTACATCAGTCCAACCACCTTTAATTTTATCGATAAATTCATCTAAACCAACAAAGTCAGCACCAGCAGCTTTAGCTTCGGCTTCCTTGTCAGGGGTACAAAGTACCAACACTCTAACTGTTTTACCAGTTCCGTGCGGCAAGGTAACAATACCTCTTACCATTTGGTTTGCTTTACGTGGATCAACTCCTAATCGCACGCTTATATCGACAGAGGAGTCGAATTTTGTGGTTGTAATTTCCTTTACCAATTTGCTGGCATCAGGAAGAGAATAAGCCTTATTACTATCAACAAGGCCAAGAACTTTTTTTCTGTTTTTGGTTATTTTGCTCATTATTATAGTTTTCGATGTTCAAACGCCTTTACACAAAGTGTTGAGGCTCCACCTGTTAATACTCTTTTGTATTACTTTGCCAAAGGAGACTCGCCAGTTACGGTTAAACCCATACTGCGTGCAGTACCAGCTACCATACTTATTGCGCTCTCAATGGTAAAGCAATTTAAATCAGGCATTTTATCTTCAGCGATAGTTTTAACCTGATCCCAAGAAACTGTGCCCACTTTTTTACGGTTAGATTCAGCACTTCCCGATTTTATTTTTGCCAACTCCATTAACTGTGCAGCTGCTGGAGGAGTCTTAATGATAAAGTCAAAAGACTTATCAGAATAAACGGTGATTAAAACAGGTAATATTTTACCTGGACGATCTTGGGTTCTAGCGTTAAATTGCTTACAGAACTCCATAATGTTAACGCCTTTAGAACCTAAAGCTGGTCCAATTGGAGGTGAAGGATTTGCTGCCCCTCCTTTAACTTGTAGTTTCACATAACCAGTGATTTCTCTTGCCATTGCTTGTTTTACTAAATATTGTTTTTACTCTTTTTCTACTTGCATATAACTTAACTCAAGTGGTGTTTTTCTTCCGAAAATTTTCACCATTACTTTAAGTTTTTTCTTCTCTTCATTAATCTCTTCAATTATTCCACTAAAGTTGTTGAATGGACCGTCTATAACTTTAACAGGCTCTCCAACTTTATAAGAAACACTTAACTCTGCATCGCTTTCGGCTAATTCATCTACTTTCCCTAAAATACGATTCACTTCAGCCAATCTTAGAGGCACAGCTTCTCCTGTTTTATCGCCCAGGAAACCAATAACTCCGGTAATATTCTTAATTGTATGAGCAATTTCGCCAACCAAAGCTGCTTCTACTAAGATATAACCTGGGAAAAAACTTCTTTCTTTACTTACTTTCTTACCATTTTTAATTTGATAAATTTTCTCCGTCGGTATCAAAACTTGAGATACATAATCAGACATACCGAGGCGTCCAATTTCAAGTTCGATATATTGTTTTACTTTTTTCTCCTTACCACTTATGGCTCGAACAACATACCACTTTTTTACTATATCATTAGTTGCTGCAGTCATTCTTAGTTTGCTAACTTATAAAGATTTTCCATGATAAACCTAAAGCTAGAATCCATTCCCAAAACAATCAAGGCTATAATTCCAGAAGCTACCATTACAATAATAGCGCTACTTTGTAATTCGGGCCAAGTTGGCCAAGAAACTTTGTGAAAAAGCTCTTGGTAAGATTCTTCTATATACAACTTTATTTTATTCATATTCTTCTAAATTTTAAATTGATACTTGATTTCAAGATTCAACTTGTATTCTTTTCTTTAGCACAGTGTCCTTAGAACTTGGATCGAACACCTTATGTATTTTCTTTCTATCTTTTCGGTAATCTTTTTTGCACGGGCGGAGAGATTCGAACTCCCATCAAAAGTTTTGGAGACTTCTATTCTACCCTTGAACTACGCCCGTATTAATTTCTTAATAGTGGTACGGATAAGGGCAGTAAAAGGCGGGCTGCGAGCAACCCACCTTTAAAGTATCCTTTACCAACATTAATTACTTAATGATTTCGATAACCTGACCAGCACCTACTGTACGGCCACCTTCACGAATAGCGAAACGTAAACCTTTGTCCATTGCTACTGGTACAATTAATTTTACTGTAATTGTAACATTATCACCTGGCATAACCATTTCGCGACCTTCTGGTAAATCAATTTCTCCAGTAACGTCAGTTGTACGTAAATAAAACTGAGGACGGTATTTGTTATGGAACGGGGTATGACGTCCACCTTCTTCTTTTTTCAATACATAGATTTCAGCTTTGAAATCAGTATGTGGAGTTATAGAACCTGGCTTAGCGATAACCATACCTCTACGGATTTTGTCTTTATCAATACCACGTAATAACAAACCTACGTTATCACCAGCTTCACCTTTGTCAAGTAACTTACGGAACATTTCAACTCCAGTAACAACCGACTTCATTTTTTCTTCTTGCATACCAAGGATTTCAACCTCATCACCAGAGTTGATGATACCAGTTTCGATTCTTCCTGTTGCAACAGTTCCACGACCTGTGATTGAGAAAACATCCTCAACTGGCATTAGGAAAGGCTTATCAACTTCACGAGGAGGGATTGGAATAAATGCATCAACTGCAGCCATCAATTCATTGATTTTAGGCACCCAGTTTGCATCTTTATTTAAACCACCCAAAGCAGAACCACGAATGATTGGTGTATTATCACCATCAAATTGATAGAAAGATAACAACTCACGGATTTCCATTTCAACAAGGTCTAACAATTCAGGATCGTCAACCATATCAACTTTGTTCATAAATACTACTATTTTTGGAACACCAACCTGGCGAGCCAAAAGAATGTGCTCACGCGTTTGTGGCATAGGTCCATCTGTAGCAGCAACAACTAGAATTGCACCGTCCATTTGTGCAGCACCAGTAACCATGTTCTTTACGTAATCCGCGTGACCAGGACAGTCAACGTGAGCGTAATGACGATTAGCTGTTGCGTACTCAACGTGAGAAGTATTAATTGTGATACCTCTTTCTTTCTCTTCAGGAGCATTGTCGATTGAAGAAAAGTCTCTGATTTCAGCTAAACCTTGATCTGCTAATACAGATGTGATAGCTGCTGTCAAGGTAGTTTTACCGTGATCAACGTGACCAATTGTACCGATGTTTACGTGCGGTTTGGAGCGGTCGAATTTTTCTTTTGCCATTGCAATTATAAATTTAAGTTGTGTTTATTTATTTAGTTAATGAGAAATCTCTATTAATTCTTTTGTTTTTAATGTAAAGTTAGAAGTTTTGCCAAGCTGGTTTGAGCCGTTGGAGGGAATTGAACCCTCGACCTCTTCCTTACCAAGGAAGTGCTCTGCCACTGAGCTACAACGGCTGGTAAGAAATTAGCCGCTACTTCTAAAAATAATGGTTTGTAATTGATAGTTTAAAATTTACACTTAGCATAAACTTTAAACTAAAAATACTTTCCATTGGAGCGGAAGACCGGGCTCGAACCGGCCACCCTCAGCTTGGAAGGCTGACGCTCTACCAAATGAGCTACTTCCGCTTGTAATTTTTATAATAATCAACTGTATTTTTAGAGTTGATGTTATCATTTATAATTTGACCAATATCTGTGGGGAGTGATGGATTCGAACCATCGAAGTCGAAACAACAGATTTACAGTCTGTCCCATTTGGCCACTCTGGTAACTCCCCTCACTAATTTTACAAATTAGAAATTTTTTCAAAGAACTTTAAGAGCCGATGGAGGGATTCGAACCCCCGACCAGCTGATTACAAATCAGCTGCTCTGGCCAACTGAGCTACATCGGCTTGATGCTTCCTTAGTCTATCAAGGCTTGCTAGTGAAAACAAAAGCAGCCCTTTTAAAAAAGGACTGCAAATGTATAAATCAATTTTATAATTACAAAACTTATTTTAGTTTTTTTCTCTAAAAACAAGCCTTTGGTTAAAAAAACTTACATTCCTTTGGCTTTTTCTTTGTGTTTTTTTAGCTGTTTTGTTAAGGCATCAATTGATGTATCGACCGCTTCCTCAAAGGTGTGGCAGTTTCTTTTGGCAAATAAATCCTGCCCAGAAACATGCAGTTTTATTTCTGCCACTTTATTTTCTGCCGAATCTGCTTTTTCGAGCTTAAGAAACACTGTTCCTTCAATAATTCCATCGTGAAAGTGATTTAATTTGTCAACCTTTTCTTGAATAAATGATAATAACTTCTTGTCTGCATCGAAGTGGATCGATTGAATTTGAACGTTCATAGCTTGTTTCCTCCAGTTTTTTAATGAATAAAATTTGTTTGTATTTCGCTCTTTAAAATGACTTTTCGATTATATTACGCTCAAATTTAGGATTTAAAAAAGTATGAAGCAACAGTTTTGGTTAATAATTTCTTAAAAATAATTTAATTAACAGAAAAATTACTCATAATTAACGGATTATGAATTTATCAACAATGTGAAAAATTTCAAATTACATTGCTTTTTTCACATATATTTGCATATACAGTAAAAATGCGATGAGAAAACCCGAACTAAATGAACACCCGCCCTACTACACTTATTACATTAATTTGGTAAAAATAGAGCAGGGGGTAAAAGCACTCGAAAATCAAATTATTGAAATGCAACAGTTTATAGGCAGTGTACCTGTTGAGTTGGAGGAGTACAAATATGCTGAAGGCAAATGGACCATAAAAGAGGTTTTAGGACATATATGCGATGTAGAAAGGATTCTGGGCTATAGGGCACTTTGTATGGCAAGAGGAGAGCAGATAGAACTACCTGGATTTGATGAAGATCGATATGTTGAAACTGGACTCTTTAATAAGAGAAGTTTATATGATCTAGCGCATGAATTTAGTATTGTGCGAGAATCCAACATTGCCATGTTTAAGAGTTTTGATGAAACCGCTTTAAACAGATCTGGTACCGCAAATAAAAACAAAATGACTGTGCGTGCCATATTATTTATGATTGCGGGACATGAAAAACACCATATTAACGTAATAAAGGAGCGTTATTTGAAATCAAAAATTTAATGTGGTGGTTTTACCAGGTATTGTAACTCTGTAAATTAACTTTGCATTTCGTAAGAAGATAAAATCATTAGTATATTTATTCTTAAAGACCTTGAAAGGTTGGCGGGGACTCCAACCTTTGACCATAGAGGGTTTATACCAATACAAAAAGGCTTTAAAGGGTTGGCGAAGGCAACAACCTTTGACCATGGAGGGTGGAAAACTGAAAGCACTTTCTGCTTTATAGCTGGCGAGGTTATACCGATCTTTCAAATTAGTCCAATTGCGGCATGGCCTTATTGTACTAATTTCAAGTAGTATCGGCATTAACCATTGCATATTTATTTTTATAGTTGGACTAAAAAATAAATGCAATTGGTATTAGATACTAATGCTATTATTAGATTAACATTGAAGATGGCAAGGATTAAAAAAAAGAGCCTGTTG
>CAIKXD010000262.1 GCA_903831265.1 uncultured Bacteroidota bacterium | reverse complement strand
TTTGGCTCCCAATTTGCAAAAAAACCAAATTGTTTTAAATCTGTTTTTGAGAAAGAACTACCGATGGAACGCTCAGGAACAGCAACAATTATTTTCCTTATTCCTTGATTACTTAATTTATCCAACGCCAAAAACATCAAGGCTCTTGATTTACCTGACGCTGGAGGTGCTTTTAGTAAAAGGTATTGAGCATCACGCGCTTCAAATGCTTTTTCTTGCATTTCACGCATACCATATTGATTGGTACGCTTGCTTTGACCTGTTTGTTTATATTCTACGTGTACGATGTCAGGCATAATGTTACTTTTTAATTTTCTTGGTTTCTTTTTTAGGCGCTAAGAAATTCTCATCTGTCACTACACTTTTTCCCGTCTTTGCTTCTAATTCTTTACGCGCATTTTTTGCAATGGCACCTCCTTTTTTACTAGCATTTGCATTTTCAGTGACCCCTTTTGCTTTTTCAGTTTCTGCAATTTGACGGGTAGATAATTCTGCCAATGCGGTAAATAGCAATTCGGCTTCACTCATGTGGTCGCGAAGGTTTTGTGATTTTAAACCTTTAATTTCTTTATGCTTTTTTACGGTTAAACCTGTCCATTCTTGGTGAATGATATTGGTTAAATACGCAAATTCATCTTTTTGAGTAACACCGCCTTCTTTCCAGTAATCCGTTAATTTATTGCGGGTTTCTTGCCCCATCATACGCTGCTGAATCCATTTTTCGCTGCGACCTTTAATTTTCCAATTTTCACGGGCTCGGTCCATGCTTAAACTTGGATCTTGTATTTCTTGCAAACGCTCGTAACCAACCTTAGCTAACCATTGTTTAAACGGTTCTGCCTTAGGAGAAGGAATGGATTGAATGAGCCTGAATATTTGTTCTACATTACCCACGTCTGTCTTGTAAAATTTCCCGTCTGCAGATTGAAGTTTCAGTTGGTTACAATTTGTAACCGACTCATTACCCTCTTTCAGCAGCCTATTTTTCAAAACTTTCCAATAGTTTCTGGCTCTTTCTGTACTGGGCTGATCGGTTAAAATTCCTATAATATCTACGAATGAAAAATACCAGACTTCTTTTTCGGCATCGTAGTGACTTCGTACTTTTTTATCTTCGAATAATTTTATGTTGCTCATTCTTATTTCTTTTTACGTGTCTTTTTTTCTGCTTCAAACAATGTTCCTTTCTCCTTTTCCTCTTGGATCATCTTTTCATACAATTTAAAAAGGTACTCCAAACGTTCTTCATCGCTATTGAAAGGAGTACTACGGTAACAACGCTCCACCGCTTCATCATTCAAACGGTGGGCTTCTTTTAAACCCTCAGGCATTTTATCAGGGTTATATAATTGAGCTAATGTTTTTTCTGGGTGTTTTTCTCTTTCTTCTAAAATTCTAAACGTAATTTGATTAAGTTCATCTATTCTTGGCTTAGATAATGAAGGAAAAGGAAAGGTGTTATAGCAAATTGAAGATGATTATCTAATACGGTCTTCCAATTTTCCAGAGGTTATCTTTACCCAAACCATATGCATTTGAGAATTTAAAACGCTGAATAACCAAGGGTCTGTATCATAAATTACACTCATAGCGTTGGACAGAATAGTATCTACTCCTCTAAAATCAATTGGAATGTATCGTCTTTTTTCTGAAGTTGTTAATGGTATAACTATTGAAGAAGAACGTGTTTGTAAAATGTCTCTAAATTGATGAGGAGAATTCCCAAGTATACGAGCACCTTGATCTCTACTTTCAAGTCGGAGGCGCTTGACTTCTTCAATTCTATCTTTTATTTCTGGAATACTTTGGGCTTTATTCAAGTTAGTATCATTCAACCAAAGAACCCATCTATATGTATTGTCCATTAGTTCCTTTGCTCCAAGAAATTTTTTAAATAGTTTATCTGAATCAGGGAATTCAGTTACAATACGGGTTTTGTCGTTTTCTTCCAAAATAAGAGGCTCACCATAAACAGCTTTATTTCCGTAAGTCATATTGGGTAAAGAAGAAATCGACTTACTCCTTTTATGAATTAGAACTTCCATTGATGGAAGGAGGTATGAATTTATATTACTTACAAGTATCTTTTGATTTTCTACAAATAAATATTTATTTGATACATCTTTTTTATTTTTTACTCCAACTATAATTACAGAAACTCCAGCATTTTGTTTAGCATTATTACGCCATTTAAATGAAGTGTATGCAAAGTGAATCGTAAGATTTAGAGAATAAATATTTGGCCATAATAGACCAACTTGCTCTCCTTGGCAAATCGAGTTTGTTGATACAAATGCAAAACTTGAATTATAATTTTCTATAAACTGACTTGCTTTGTAAAACCAACAAGATATATAGTCAAGGTTCTTATATGATTTCAAATATTTTAAAACAATTCTCATATCATCTTTCTGCACAGAATCCTGAACGCTAGAACCTAGATATGGAGGATTGCCAAAAATATAAATCTCATCACCTTCATTCTTCGGACAAACCTTTTCCCAATCCAAACGACAGGCATTTCCACACACAATTTGTCCTGCTTCTTGTAAAGGTAAAGTTGGGTTAGTCCGTCCAAATTCGTTGAAGAACTCCACATTCATTTGGTGTTCTGCCAACCACAAAGAAAGTTTCGCAATTTCGTGAGCAAAGTCATCTAATTCAATTCCATAAAAGTTGTTAAGATGTATTCCTGAGAATGCTAGACCTCCTAATTTCTTTAGGATTTCCATTTCCAAACGGCGTAACTCTTTGTATGCAATGATCAAGAAATTCCCACTACCACAGGCAGGGTCAAACAATTTGATTTTAGAAATACGGTGAAGCGATTCTTTTAACTTTTTCTCATTAGCATTCTCAAACTCCTCTTTCAAGTCATTTAAAAACAAAGGTTCAATAACCTTCATAATGTTTGGAACAGAAGTATAATGCGCTCCTAAACCACCTCTATGTTCAGGGGAAATAACCGCCTGAAACATGGAACCAAAAATATCAGGGTTGATTGCGGACCAATCGTTGCTATCTCCAGAGTCAATTAGTAGTTGTCTTGATTTAGAAGTGAATTTAGGGCAAGGAATTTCTTCTTTGAATAAACCACCATTCACATAAGGAAAGGCATTTAAAAAGTGAGGAATATCTCCACGTTTATCAACTGGTGTGTTCAAAACCCAAAATAATCTATTGAGGTAGGCATCTAAATCAGAACCATCAGAACTTGTATGAGATTCAACCGCATGCGAAAATTGGTTGTCTTCAAATATATTGGTGTCCTCTGCAAAGTAGCAAAACAACAAACGTGAAAAGAAGATATTCAAGTTGTGGATAAACTCTGCCGAAGTATCTGGATTGTCTTTTTTAATTTCATCAAACAGCTTCGCCATCTTCTCCGCTGCCTTAACATCAGCAGGATTTTCTGCAGCGTGCGTTGCTTTTTCCATACCAGCCCATGGCAAAAAGAAGTCATAATATTTTGGCAAATCAGTGATTGGTATATCTAGCTGATCATGCGTTAATGTATCAATTGCCAACAGCGTTTCATAATCTGTTACAATAATAAATCGTTGGTTGTGCTTGATTTCATTTTTAAGTGCTGAAATGGCAAGGTGTAGGTCTTTGTTTAATTCCTCTTTAAAAAAGAGTTTCTTTTTCCAAGAAACCTCGCCTTGGACTTTACTTAAATTCAAGATACCCTTTTGTAAGCGTGAAATAGATGCTTTTGGAAAATAATAAGATTCAAGCAAATTATAGATAAAGGTTTCTTTGTCTATGTTTTCTATTAGTAACTTGAGGTTATTTTCTATTTGGGTAATATTCATACTTAATATTTGCTTTCGAATCTTATTTTGGTTGCTTATAACTAATGAGCAAATGTAATACCAATTGCATTTATTTATTAGTGCAACTTAAGAATAAATATGAAATGATTAATGCCGATACTAATTGAACTTATTACAATAAGGCTTGGCCTAAATTGGACTAAATTGAAAGTGTAATCGGTATTAGTTTTTGTCTTTTTTATTTAAAGAATTTTTTATAATCAGGATTGTCTGGAGAGATAACTACATAAATTGTGTCAATAACTTTTCCTGAAATTTTTTGCTGTTGATTTCCATTAAAAACATTTCCAAAATTCTTTTCAAGTACTTCTACCTTGGTAATAAAGTGACTGGTTTCACCTCTGTTGGCAAACCAATTTTTACCAGCCGTTTCATGGTAAACTAATTTTACCTTCCAACCATATTGAGCTGCAGAATCAAGCAAATTAATTATTTGTTGATCTGGTTTATCATTATCAATTGAAAAATCAAAAGGAACACTACTATTCATGCCTGTTTGAGTTACGTTTAAATGACCTTCCCAGCTTTTCCAAATCAAACCAGTTTCTGAAAATTGGGTAATTACACCAATTCTTTCGCCATTGGAGTAATTCTCACTACAGCTCGATAAAAAAATTAGACATGAGCAAATTAAACCCAAAATACCATTCACTTTTTTCATTTCTTTGATTCTTATAATTCCTACTCTTATGGCTTTTCGGTTTCGCCCCGTTTTAAAATGGTTTCTGGCCTCCATTATGTTTTAGGAAATTTTTGTTCAAATATATTAAACTGCCCATAAAAAATGTACAATATAATATGCCCTAATTTTAGTTAGTACTCAATTCCAAATCTATCGCAATTTTCTTTCTTCAAATAAATATTATCAACTGAATAATACCACTTAAGCGATAGAGTTGTTAGCGCTACCAACTTCCTCCGGCACCGCCACCGCCAAAGCTTCCGCCGCCAAATCCTCCAAAACCACCTCCACCACCTCCAAAGCCTCCACCAGAACTGCCACCACCAAAACCTCTGCCAAAACCGCCCATGCCACCCCAAAAAATTGGTCCTGCACTATTAAAAGTTCTTCCTCCTCCACGGCTTCCGCCACCAAATATTTTAATCAATAAAATAATAATGACTAGTATAACAATAATCTTTGTGAAAGAACCTTTGTGCTTACCTATTTTTTCCTGCGGCTCTGCTTTAAACTTTCCGGTAAGTAAATTTATAATATCGGTAGTTCCATCTTCTAATCCTTGGTAATAGTTGTTATTTTTAAAAGAAGGTTTAAACTTTGTTTCAATAATTCTGCGAGACATAGCATCGGTAACATACTCTTCGGCACCGTAGCCAGTGGCAATAAAAACTTTTCTATCGTTGGGGGCTACCACAATTAAAATTCCATTGTCTTTGCCTTTTTGACCAACGCCCCATTTTTCGCCTAGTTTAAAGGCATAATCAGCAATATCATAACCATCAATACTTTTAATGGTAACAATAGCTATTTGGGTAGAATTACTATCGTTAAAAGCAACCAATTTTTGTTCGAGTGCATTTACTTCGCCCGATTGCATTACACCTGCAAAGTCATTTACCAACTTAGGTGGATTGGGTCTATCAGGAATAGTTTGTGCAAAAGTTTGCGTGAGCACCATCGCAAAAAGCGCAACCAGAAAAGAAAAATACTTTAAAATTGATTTTTGCACAGTACTAATGTTCGTATGAAATGTCGTTTGAAAGCTCGTTTGAATCGTTGTTTTGAAATGGAAAATGCTTTTTAAGTGCTTCACCGCAGGATAAAACAGCTTCTTTTATGCCTTCTACAAATTCGCCTTTTTTAAAATGCTGCAACATCAAGTCTTTACTATGGTCCCAAAAATCGTGGCCCACTTTTTCGTGAATGCCCGCATCACCAATAATAGCAAACTTATGTGATTCTTCGGCAATGTAAATTAAAACACCATTCCTAGCTTCAGTAACGGTCATGCCCAATTTTTCGAAGATTACTTTGGCTTGTTCAACTGCATCACCCTTGCAGGTTTTTTCAATATGCACACGAATTTCGCCCGAGGTGTTTTTTTCGGCAACAGCAATAGCATCTACCAAAATTTTTTCTTCGGCAGCATTAAGAATTTTTGTCATTTTAAAATTTTACTTCAGGCGCTTTTTCAGCACCAGCTACTGCCTGGAAATACCCTTTTTGAGCAAAACCAAACAAGCCAGCAAAAATATTATTAGGGAAGCTTCTTACATATTTATTGTAGGCTTGAACCATATCATTAAAGCGGCCTCTTTCAACAGCAATACGATTTTCGGTACCTTCTAATTGCGATTGCAATTCTAAAAAGTTTTGATTGGCTTTTAAGTCAGGATATTTTTCAACGCTTACCAACAATCTTGATAAAGCTCCAGACAAACCATCTTGTGCTTGTTGGAATTTAGCTATATTTTCTGGACTTAAATTATTGGCATCAATTTTCATACTTGTAGCACTCGCTCTGGCCTGAGTAACTTCTGTTAAAGTAGATTTTTCAAACTCGGCATAACCTTTAACTGTGCTCACTAAATTAGGTATTAAATCACTTCTTCGCTGATATGAATTTTCAACCTGTGCCCACTGGCTTTTTACATCCTCCTCTTTACTTACCATATTATTATATGAACCGGCAAACAAGCGGTAAATAATAAAAACCAATACAACGATAACACCAATAACAATCCAAGATTTTTTCATAGTTTTTTTAATTTATTTTAAATGGAATTTTGTTTAAATAATTTTTACTTCATGTATTCTAATGATTGGAATAACTACACCGCCTTTAAGTATAATTCTTTTATCGGTAGTTGCCCAAATAGTTGTTTCTACTTGCTTTAAGCCTTCGCTATCTTCAAAAATTACTTTTATTTTATTGTGTTCTACATTGCCTAGTGTGGTTGCTCTTTCTAAATCTAACATTCTGTTGGTAATGTCTTCTTTTAACTTAAGCACCTCAGTATTAGGAAAAATTAAATTCGAAATACTTTCTTTACTTACAATAATTGGGTTTTGTAATTGATTTCTCATAATTTAGTGGAATTTAGATAAATACTTTTTTAAACTAAAAGCTTGGTTTTAAGAGTCAAAAAGTATGCCCATTTAAAACTTAAATTACTTTAGTAGTTTAAGTACGTAAATATGACATTAAAAGTTTAGTTCCATGACATAATCATTCATAAAATAATTATTGCCTATCGAAATATCAACTTCATCTATAATTTTAAAGCCGCATTTTTCGTAAAAAAATCTTGCCTTATTGTATCTGTTTACGTTTAAAATTAAGCTTTTTCCGCCCTTTTTACGACAAAAAGAAGTAACTTCATTTAACAGCATTGTGCCAAAATTTTTACCTTGTTGATTCGGCAAAACATATAACTTTTGCAGCTTAAAAGTACCTGCATTTTCGTTAGATACAGCCGCAAAACCAACCTCATCCATATTGTCATCAATTATCACATAAAATCGATGCCCTTTTGTCAGCATCTGATCTTGAAGCGCCTCTATACTGTAAAATTTTTGAAGCATATAATCTAATTGCAAGGCACTTAAAATTTCGTTGTAAGCTACTGGCCAAATAACAGCAGCCAATTTTTGAATTGTTACAACATCATCAATACTTGCGCTTTTTATTATCATACAGTAAAAATGAAAAAATGCAGTACACTTTTTGGGTGCACTGCATAGTAAATTAATGTAAAAATGAAATACTTCTTAATGTCCTAATTCTGCAATAAATTTAATGCGCACTAAGCGAATTTCTTCTTCGGTATAATCTTCTTCGCCTAGTTCTTTGAGCGCTTCAATTATACTATCGGTTTCCGATTCCTTAAAGTATTCATATATTTCTTCTTGTTTATCATCATCAATAATACTATTAATGTAATAACTGATATTGACTTTAGTACCCGAGGAAACAATACTTTCAATTTCGCTGATTACCTCATCCATGCTCATTCCCTTTGCATTAGCAATATCGCCTAAAGATAATTTTCTATCAATACTTTGAATGATGTATACTTTAGCACCACTTTTGTTTACTACAGATTTCACCACCATATCCATTGGACGTGTGATATCGTTTTCTTCAACGTATTTTGTAATTAAATCAACAAATTCTTTCCCGAAACGCAAGGCCTTACCAGAACCAACACCAGTAATTTGTTTCATTTCTTCCATATTGATAGGATATTGAATAGCCATATCTTCTAAAGAAGGATCTTGAAATACTACATACGGAGGAACGCCCTTTTGTTTGGCAATTTTTTTACGTAAATCTTTTAGTAAAGCAAAAAGTGTTTCATCAGATGCGCCCCCTCTTTGACCGCCACCACCTGCTGCCATCTCATCATCATCGCCAGCAGCATCGTAATCAGTATCTCGGGTAAATAGTATGCTATGCGGGTTTTCTAAAAATTCCTTTCCTTTTTCAGTAACCCCAAGTAAACCGTAATTTTCAATATCTTTTTCTAAATAATTATTCACCAGCCCCTGACGAATAATAGCCATCCAGTATTTTTCTGTTTCGAAAGAACCTTTACCAAAAACCTCTAATGCTTCGTGCTTGTATGATTTTGTGGCAGCAGTTTTTGTACCCATCAATACCTGCACTACATGCTTGGCCTTAAACTTTTCTTTTACATCTAACACAGTATCTAAAACTAAAGTCAAACTTTCTTCGGCTTCAAATTTTTGTTTTGGATTACGGCAGTTATCACACATGGCGTTACATTTTGCCTCATCATATACTTCGCCAAAATAGTGCAATAAAGTTTTTCTACGGCATACTGATGTTTCGGCATATCCTACAGTTTCCTGCAATAATTGTTTTCCAATTTCTTGCTCGGCTACAGGCTTCCCTTTCATAAACTTTTCGAGTTTAACGATATCGTCATAATGATAAAAAGAAATACAATTTCCTTCACCGCCATCACGACCAGCACGGCCAGTTTCCTGATAGTAACCTTCTAAAGATTTAGGAACATCATGGTGTATTACATAACGTACATCTGGCTTATCGATACCCATACCAAATGCAATTGTAGCCACAATAACATCGGCCTCTTCCATCAAAAACATATCCTGATGTTGTGCACGTAAATTGGCTTCTAAGCCTGCATGATAAGGCAAAGCTTTAATGCCATTAACTTTTAAAGTTTCGGCAATTTCTTCTACTTTTTTACGGCTTAAACAATATACGATACCCGATTTGCCTGTATTTTGTTTGATGTATTTTATAATTTCCTTAACCACATTTTGTTTAGGTCTAACATCATAATACAAATTAGCACGGTTAAATGACGATTTGTAAACCTTAGCTTCGTTCATGGCCAGGTTTTTTATAATATCTTGCTGTACTTTTGGTGTGGCAGTTGCTGTTAAAGCAATAATAGGCACAGTGCCAATTTGTTCAATAATAGGACGCAATCTGCGGTATTCTGGTCTAAAATCATGCCCCCATTCAGAAATACAATGTGCTTCATCAATTGCAAAAAATGAAATTGGAATATCTCTTAAGAAATTTACATTTTCTTCTTTATTAAGAGACTCGGGCGCCACGTAGAGTAGTTTTGTTTTACCATCGCTAATGTCTTTTTTCACTTTTGTGATTTCTGCTTTACTTAAAGAAGAATTCATAAAATGAGCGATACCATCTTCTGTTCCAAAGTTTCTGATAGCATCTACTTGGTTTTTCATTAATGCAATAAGCGGAGAAATAATGATTGCCGTTCCTTCGCTCATCAATGCTGGTAATTGATAGCACATACTTTTTCCCCCACCCGTTGGCATAATCACAAATGTGTCGTTCCCAGCCAACAAATTGGCAATAATTGCTTCCTGATCACCTTTGAAGCTGTCAAATCCAAAATATTTGTGCAGCGACTCGTGTAGTGATGCAGTTTCTACTTCTGTCATTTTCTCTTTAAAATTTAGTTATACGAATTTATAAAATTTTTGCGCTAATTTGCAGTTGTAAAGATATAATTAATTGGATTGAAGCAAAGCAAAAAAAAACATAATTTAATAACTAATTCTATCAATAATTGAAAACACACGACCAAGTTGTTGCAATAGCTAAGGCAACACTAGAAATAGAAGCCCAAAGTATTACTGCACTGATACAAAATGTAAACCAAGATTTTACGCAAGCAGTTACTGAAATATTTAAATCAAAAGGTCGTGTTATAATAACTGGTGTAGGCAAAAGCGCAATAATTGCACAAAAAATTACCGCAACTTTTAACTCTACTGGAACCCCTGCTGTGTTTATGCATGCAGCCGATGCTGTGCATGGCGATTTAGGCATTATTCAACAATCAGACATTATTATATGCATTTCTAAAAGTGGCAACACACCCGAAGTAAAAGTACTCATCCCATTATTAAAAAATGCAGGCAATAAGCTTATAGCAATGGTCGGTAATGTTGATTCATATTTGGCCAAGGAAGCGGACTATATTATAAACTGCACAGTAGAAAAGGAAGCATGCCCTAATAATTTGGCTCCTACAAGCAGCACCACTGCACAATTAGCTATGGGAGATGCGTTGGCAGTTTGCTTATTGGAGTGTAGAGATTTTAAGAGCGAAGATTTTGCAAAATTTCATCCGGGTGGTGCCTTAGGAAAGCGTTTGTATTTAAAAGCAGGTGATTTGGCAACACAAAATCAAAAACCACAAGTTAAAAAAACCGATACTGTAAGAAATGTGCTTATCGAAATTTCATCAAAAAGAATTGGTGCAGCTGCTGTTATCGAAAACAATACCATTATAGGCATTATTACCGATGGTGATATAAGAAGAATGATGGAGAAATATGAAAATATTAATGAGCTAAAAGCATCCGATATTATGAGTCATCAGCCTAAAACCATTGATGCAGAAGAATTGGCTGTGAATGCCATCAACATTATGCAACAAAAAAATATTTCTCAAATAATTGTTACCAAACAAAATAATTTTTTTGGATTCATTCATTTGCACGATTTATTAAAAGAAGGAATTATATAACATTATAAACATGGCACTACATTTAAAGTGGTTTACTTTTAACCCATTTAGCGAAAATACCTATATACTTTATGGCGACAACAAAGAATGTATTTTGTTTGATCCCGGTTGCTCGAGTGCGAGCGAAGAAAATACGCTATCAACTTTTATTGAAGAAAAGCAGCTTACTCCTACAAGACTAATTTTAACACATGCACACATAGACCACGTGCTAGGAGTAAAATTTATTGCACAAAAGTATAAGTTGAAATTAGAAATGCATATAGACGATTTGCCCATTTACGAATCTGCAGGTAATGTTGCTAAAATGTATGGTGTTCCGTTTAATCAGGGTCCACAGCCATCAAATTTTTTAGATGAAGCATCCAAGATTGAGCTCGATGGATTTAGTTTATCAATATTACATACACCAGGACATTCGCCCGGAAGCATTTGTTTTTACAGCCGGCATAATAATTTTGTGATTGGTGGTGATGTGTTGTTTAATGGAAGTATTGGACGTACTGATTTGCCTGGTGGCGATTTTGATATATTGAGTGAAAGCATTAAAACTAAATTATACACTTTACCAGATCAAACCCGCGTATTCTCAGGTCATGGCGAAAGTACTTTAATTGGAAACGAAAAATTAAACAATCCATTTGTAAAAGCATGAGCAAGTTTTTAATTGCCTGTTTAGGTAACATCGGTAGCGAATACGAAAATACGCGTCATAATATTGGCTTTAAAGTTGCCGATGAGCTAGCATTAGCAGGCGAAACACAATTTTCACAAGAAAGGCTTGCTTATAAATGTGAAGTAAAATTGAAAGGCAAAATTTTGGTGGTAATAAAACCTACCACCTATATGAATTTAAGTGGCAAAGCAGTTAACTATTGGATGCAAGCCGAAAAAATTAAAACAGAAAACATACTTATTATTACAGACGATCTTGCTTTGCCCTTTGGCAAATTGCGCATTAAACCAAAAGGCAGTGATGGTGGACATAACGGTTTAAAAAGCATTCAAGAAACATTAGGTACTGATGTTTATGCCCGTTTGCGTTTTGGCGTTGGAAGTGATTTTGCAAAAGGCCGGCAAGTTGACTATGTACTAGGCGAATGGAGCGATGAAGAAAGAATTACTTTAAAAGATAGAATTAAACTGGCTACCGATATGGCCAAAGCCTTCTGCAGTATTGGGCTGCAATTAACAATGACCAATTATAACAATAAATAAAACACCTCTTTGCGTTTCTACAAAAAGGTGTTTGTGTGGTATGTTTTAAAATTCGTTCTTAAAATAAAAACGAAAAGTTGTGCAAATAGCGTTAGATGTGGGATTAAAAATCGTCCTCATCATCTAAATCCATAGTGCCAAAATCATCTAGCCCAGTTAAATCGCCTTCGAAAAGCTCTTCATCGTCATCTTCAAACACACTAGGGTTTTTAGATCGTTTAACTTCTTTTGACTTAATAGGCTTTAGCTTCAATGGCTTTTTGCCTTCTGACTCGCCCGCAGCGCCTTTTTTGGCAGGAGTGGCTTTTTTTGAATTGTTTGGTTTTTTCATGACAAACTTAGTGAAACAAAAAATTAATGCCACAATTATACATTTTTTTAAAAAGCAAGTTTCGTTTTATTTCATTTTTTTTTCGCTATTACGATGAATTCTAAATAAGGAAGTAGTATTTGGTCGAATAAAGTTTAAAAAGAAGCGCTAAAAGTGCCTTAAACAATGTCATCATTGATTTTTGAAGATGTTTTAACCCAGATTACGCATTAGAAATGCGTAAACGATAAAAAAATTGTAAATCAGATTTTTACAAATCTGATAACATTTTCTAATACCGATAGATTCTGTGTTGATTTGCAAATAAAATATTAAGTTTTTATTTTTACAGTTCAAAACGGCCTTGAGCTAGTTTCTAAAGAGTAGCAGCCATCATTGGCTGCGCTCTTTTATTTGATTTGTATTCATTGTCGTACTT
>CAIKXD010000261.1 GCA_903831265.1 uncultured Bacteroidota bacterium | reverse complement strand
CGGACATTTTTCGACCACCCAAAACTATTTTGATTTAATGTTTTTGTTTTGGCTACGCCAAAACAAAAAGCAACTTCATTGCCTTCGGCAATGTGAGTTTTAGGATTGCTACAAGCTTTCCGTAAAATATTAACATCAAACATTTAATTAAAACTTTAAAATGAATTTTAAAATATCAATTTCTGCGATAGCAATGTTGCTAATGGGTTCAGCTGTGTATGCCCAAGACATAGACACAACAAAAACAAGAGAATTAAAAGAGGTGACAATATTTTCAGACAGACCGAAACGATATAACGACACCCTCACAGAAGTAAGTACAAGAATACCTACTCGCTTATTAGATATACCACAGAGTATTCAAGTTATTCCGCAAGAAATTATTAAAGACCAAAAATTATTTACTCTTTCAGAAGCAATAAAAAACATTGCTGGCGCAAACACTTCAACACCTTTCCAAGACTTTACAATGCGTGGATTTAGTGCTAATTCAAACAACTACTCATACAATGGCATAAGGGGTGAGGTTTTTAACTACAATCAACAAATTCCATTGTATAATGTTGAGCGAATAGAATCTATTAAGGGTCCGGCATCCGCCTTATTTAGCAATGGAGCGCCTGGAGGGATAATAAATATCATCACCAAAAAACCTCAGGTTAATAATGCTTATAATTTTGAATTTACTTACGGAAGTTGGAATCAATTCAGAGTGATGGGCGATGCTACAGGTGCAATTACAAAAGACAAAAAACTTTTATACCGTGTAATTGCTGGATATGAAAATGCAGAAAGCTTCAGGGATTTTTATAAAACTAATAACGGTCAACTGTCTGCTGGATTAACCTATTTGTTTAGTACTAAAACCTCTTTAAATCTTGAGTACAACTATCAGTTTAATAACAACAATGCAGCGTATGATTGGGGAACTTATGTGCTTCATGATGCTGATGGAAAACCTGATTACTCAAAAACAGATTTAAGTTTTATGAGCACCAGTCCTATTGACAAGGGAGAAAATAATTCAAACGCTTTACAGTTAGATTTTCGTCACAAAGTAAATGAAAAAGTGAGTTTCACAGTGTTAGGATTACTATCACGAGTAACCCTAGACAGGCAAGGGCATTCCGGCTACGGGTCTCATGTAAGTGCCAACAATGATAGTATTGTAGGCAGAGATTACGAAACCCACTTATATAAAAACAATTTTAACACGGTTACGGCTTTTGCCACCTTAAAGGCAAATACGTGGAAAATAAAACATACTTTCCTGATAGGTGGTGATTTTGTTAATGCACAAAACCCAAAGAATTTTTATCAATATAGTTCTATAGCGCCAAGCCTAAGTATTAGTAACCCCGACTATAGCAACGACAATCCTTCAAACTATACTTTTGATTTTATTCAAGATACTAAGGCAAACAGTACAATTATTGGCACCTACATACAAGACCAAATTGAATTTTCACCAAAATTCAAAGCGCTTCTTTCACTTCGTTATGATACCTATAAAACAATTAACGAGCCGGCATCCAGTTTAAATTACACACAAGATGTTGCCGAAAATAATGCAACAAATCTGGCTCCTCGTTTCGGATTGGTTTACCAGCCAATAAGCAACCTTTCGTTTTACGGAAGCTACTCTCAGTCATTTAATCCTCAATTTTCTTTAAATAAATTAGAAGGTGGTCCATTTGACCCCGAGAAAGGAATTCAGTATGAGGTAGGAACAAAAGGGCAATTTTTGAGAAACAAGTTGAATGTTTCCATTGCGTTATACACAATTGACAAAACTAACATTCTTGTAAATGACCCATCAGACACAAATAATATTAGATTGATTCCTATTAATGGAGTAAACAGTAAAGGAGCTGAATTTACAATTCAAGGAAATATTACTTCTGATTTTAGTGTAATTGCGAATCTCGCTTTAAATAAAGCAGTAGTTACCAAGACAAGTAGTATTGGTAAAGAAGGTGACAGGTTGCCATTTGCACCAAACACTATTTCCAGTTTATGGTTGAATTACAAATTTTCAAAAGGCGTAATTAAAGGGTTGGGGATTGGAGCTGGAATGTATTATCGTTCAAACACAATTGGTCTATTCTCGTTACAAGATTACCCAATACCAGGATATACAACTATTGATGCTGCCTTAAGTTACAAAATCAAAAAAGTAACATTAGGTGTAAACATTAATAACCTGACAAATGCTCTTTATTTTGTTGGTGGTGTTGGTGATGCATTTATGTATTCTGGAGCTCCTCGTAATTTTAGAGCTTCAATAGCAGTTGCATTTTAAATTAATGAAAAGCGTTACAAAAATTGCTTTTCGCATTCACGGCTTAGTTGGATTAGTAGCAGGAATTTTCCTGCTACTAATAGGCTTAAGCGGAAGTATTCTTGTTTTTTATCATGAAATAGATGCAACCGTAAATGTAGACAAATTGCATGTAGAACCTAACGGTAGACTACCGCTACCATTAGATAGTTTATTTAATATAGTTGCCCAGAATACCGATTCAAGCACAGGAATATTATACGATGCATATTACTCAAATCCGAATGTGGCTTATGAATTTAGGATTTATACTCCTAAGGAAAAAAGCAATTCACAAATGTGGTTGGTAAGCATTAATCAATATACAGGTGAAATTGTAAGGAATGGCGCATTTGATATTTCTACTTCTTTTTTACATTGGCTTTTAGTTTTTCACTATTCATTTAGGTTAGGTGGATTTGGCATTCTCTTAATTACAATTTTTGCTTTACTTCTATTTACTTCACTCATTACAGGAACGATTATTTACAGAAAGAAATTTATTAAGACCTTGCTTTTTCGTATCCAAATAAAAAATGCAAATGGAAAAATTTCAATTTCAAATTTTCATAGAATTATTGGTGTTTGGTCACTACTGTTCAATACAATAATATTTTTTACTGGGTTTTTAATGACTTGGACTTCACTTACACCTGACTATTGGAAAGAAGAAAATAAAATCCCACTCCGCCAACATGCGTTTCTTCCAAAGGTTTCTATAGACAGTTTATTAATTGAGACAAAGATTATTTTCCCTGACTTTGAAGTAAAAAGTATTTATCAATCAAGCGAAGACACGACAGAATTATCCATTTCAGGAGATATGAAATCAACATCTTCGATTTACAAACCCAATAGTGCAAGTGTGACATTTAATCCTACAACTGGCGAACTCATAAAAACATTCGACATTAACAATGAGAAATCCTTTGATAACTGGTGGGGACTTTCTTATTCAACTCATATTGGTACATTTGGCGGACAAACAACGAGGTGGCTTTATGTTTTTATCGGGCTGACTCCCGGACTATTAAGTATTAGCGGAGCATTGTTATGGTGGAGAAGAAAAAAACAGAAACATAGTGACAGAAATAAAAACGGCATATAACACGGGTTTGGCAAAAGTGGCGGTTCAGTGCTCCGCAGACACATTTGTGGTTAATCAAAGTTTGGTTCTCCGCATCAACTTTTGTGGTAAAAAACGCCACCTTCGCCAAGCCCGAAAACGTTATGTGCAACCCTACGACAACCCAAAAACAATTCAGACATCTAACAATATGAAGAAAATATTATTGCAAATAACAATGCTTCTTTTAGTGAACAATCTCGCATTCGGACAAACAAATGTTTACGACAGCATTTATGTTGGTGGACGTTGGCGGACATTTTTAACACATCTTCCTACTGGTTATAATGTTTCGACAAACTATCCATTAGTCTTGGCATTTCACGGAGGAAGTCCTTTGGGTTATCAATCAATTCAATTTCAATCAGGCCTATCCCAAAAAGCAGACACTTCAAACTTTATAGTGGTTTACCCTGAAGGCGTTAAGGTTGCAGGTAATAGGACTTGGAATGCCGGTGGCTGTTGTGCCCCTGCAACTACACTAAATATTGACGATGTTGGGTTTGTAAATTCATTATTAAATAACCTATTTTCAACAAGGCCAATTGATACAACTCGTGTTTATGCAACTGGATTTTCAAATGGTTCATTGCTTTGTTACAGACTTGCAAATCAATTAACACACAGATTCGCTGCAATTGCCCCAGTAGCAGGTGATTTAATGTATTATCCTTGGAATCCTTCGAGAGCTATTCCAATTATAAGTTTCCATTCCTATTT
>CAIKXD010000260.1 GCA_903831265.1 uncultured Bacteroidota bacterium | reverse complement strand
ATTACAGTGCTCACTTTACTTAGTTTGCTGGGGTTGATATTTTTTCAGATAAAATGGATACAAAGTGCCAAAGATATTAAGGAACAGCAATTGTCTGTAAATATAAGCAGGGCTACCGGTGAGGCTGCCGAAAAGCTTATGGTTGAAAAAAATATTATTCCCAATATAAAAAAAAATGACCTCCTATTTCCAACTGAGAAGCGGCCGCTGGAATTTTTTAAACATTCTGTAATTCAGCGTTTTACAAAAGATGAAATCAATGACATTATCAGGAATTCGATGGATAAATACCTCAAAAAAGATGTATCCTTTGAATTCGCAATTGCTCAAAACAGCATTATGGGCGAAGAGATTCAGTCGGAAAACTTTATTAAGTATGCACTGGATACCGCAAACAATTATCAGCATGTGATACCTCTTGTAGCAGCCAGTGGAAGTAACCTTGAAAATTTGTCCAATGAAGAATTTCTTGTTGTAATTGTACCCAACGAAGAATCCATCATTTTAAAGGAAATATTTTGGTTTATCATGGGATCTATTTTATTTACTCTTATCATCACAACTGCATTTTATATAACCATCCGGAGCCTATTAAAACAAAAAAAACTGAGTGAAATTAAGTCTGATTTTATAAATAATATGACTCATGAATTTAAAACACCACTGGCAACAATTTCGCTGGCTGTAGATGCTTTGAAAAACGAAAAAGTAGCGGGTGATAAAGAAAAAACCCAATATTTTACCGGGGTAATTAAGGAAGAGAACAAGCGCATGAACAAACAGGTAGAAGCTATTCTGCAGGCGGCATTGCTTGATAAAAAAGAGGTTCAGTTAAATCTTAAAAAATATGAAGCGCATAGTCTTATTTCTATCGCGGTAAATAATCTGACATTGCACTTGAAGGAGAAAAATGGGGTGCTAAATATTAAGTTGGATGCAAATACTGATTTTATAATGGCAGATGAAGTTCACTTTATCAATATTGTAAATAATCTTTTGGATAATGCGGTAAAATATTCAAAAGAGAGTCCGGTAATTAATTTGACAACTTCAAACGCTGGTAACCAATTTCGTATTAAAATTGAGGATAATGGGATCGGTATGAATAAAGAAACCCTGAATCGTATTTTTGAAAAATTTTACCGGGCTCATACCGGCAATATCCATAATGTAAAAGGCTTTGGCCTGGGTTTAAGTTATGTAAAAACAATGGTAAAAGCACATAATGGTACAATCAAGGCCGAGAGTACTTTGGGTAAAGGCAGTTGTTTTACCATCTCTTTTCCTTTGGCCAAATAAGAAAATGCGAGTTACACACATCTATCCACATCTTTCCACACTGAATGCACATTCATTTTAGCTTAAATAGCAGTATAACTACGCACCAGTAAGACACAGGGTCTTGTGGAAAAAAAACTTTCTTTAAAAAAGTGTCAGAAAGTGGGAAAAAGTGTTATTTTGTGTAGATAATACTTAATAATCAACTTAATTCCCCACATGATAGGTTTTTTGGGAGAGT
>CAIKXD010000259.1 GCA_903831265.1 uncultured Bacteroidota bacterium | reverse complement strand
TGTTTAATAGCATTCAACCGCATCCGCTCTATATCACTTCTATGGTCGGCAAACCAATTTATTTTTTCGGCAATGGCATTGGGCGATGCGATTGGAACTAAAAACCCAGTTTCTCCCTCAATTATCAAGTCTTCGCCTCCAGTATTAGGTGTAATAATAATTGGCAAACCTTGACTCATTGCCTCCTGCATAACCAAAGCTCTTCCTTCGACAATCGATGGCAAGCAGAAAATATCACATGAACGCATTAAAGCTAAAACTTCTTGGTGCGGGCGACCAGGCTCATAAACAAAATTGTTGTTTTCTAATTTGTAAAACTCCATTGGTGCAAGTAATGAACCCATTACAACCAACTCAACATCCGATCGGTTTAATAATTTTATGGCTTCAAAAAGGTCGCCAAGACCTTTACGTTGGCCCATTGAACCAACAAATAAAACCCTAAGGGGTTTATTTTGACTTTTAATATTGTTTGGTAGTGTCTTTGAATCAACTATTGGTGAACCAAATGGCGACATTATTTGTTTTTTAGTATTGGCCCACTCTGGTAAAGAATTCATGACAAAACTACTATGTCCAATAATAATATCTGCAAGTTCCAATTCTTCAGTTTTGCGATTTAATTTTTCCTCTGAATCTGAAATACCACCACCTAAAGTTATTTTCCAAGAGGGGCGTCTCAAAGCCTCTGCTTCCAATAAGGTTCGCGAGGTTTCCCAATAAGCAATTGGCAAATCATAGATACATTTAATACCTTTTTTCTTAGCTAAACGAAAGGTTTCCAGCGCACCATCCTCATAGGCATATACTGCATCAATATTATTTAATTTAGATAAGCTTGAAGCTACTCTCTTATCAAAATTTTTATATACTGAGTTAACACTTGCAAAAGCGTTTTCATGATCCACTAGAAATTGGGCACCTATTTTAGGAAAAATCATTCTGCATAGCTCAAGGTATGGGAAGGTTTGGATTTTATCTTCACTTACTGCGTAACTCCTCCTCAATAGCTCTTGTCTAATCTTAGTTGGTAAAAAATTCAAACCAGATGTATTATTTGCAGCAAATGTGGTATAAAATTTTTCTAAATAATTTTCTTTTAGAAAAACTTCCAACACCGCTCTTAAGTTCTGATTTCCTGTAGGATGTGATAAAGCCATTTTCATTTTAGTTTCAATTCCAAAGGTTTATATTATTTGAATGCTATTTTTTTTAATAGCTTCTTAAAATTTTGAAATAACATAGAGAAGAATTTTACAATGCTACCAAATCCATTTAGGTTTAACCAAATAAATAAGCGTGTTATTCTTGAATTTGATAAATTTAAAAGTTCGATTTTTAGTTCCTTTTTTTCAATATCGGAGTATATTTTGGTTGACAATGCATCCGATTGATTATATGCGAACTTTGATTTTTGCTTATTCAGTTGTTTGAGATTCCATTTTCTTTCTTTAAATGCTGGTTCTAACACCTCCTCAAATACTTTTCTTAATCCAATGATTTCTGAAAGCTTCCGTTTTTGTCTAACCATTTTAGCGTCTGTCCATACCCTGTAGTATGCTAAAATTTCACGATTATATACATTTCCATAACCTGAGGCAGAAATTTGACTCGCCAAATAAAAATCTTCAGCAAAATTTGTTGAAGCATTAATGAAATTAACTTTTTCTAAAGCTTGGCGCCTAAACATCAAAATATTAGCTGCTACCTTGTAACCTCTAATGGCTGCATTGAGTGCTTCATCAGCATCAAGAAATACTTTCTTTCGCCTTAAAAATCTTTGGTTCAAGAAACCCCCATTCTTATCTATTTCCTGAATGGCACAGTGACCATAACCAGAATCGGGAAATTGAAGCATAAGATTGATCATTTTTTCTGTATAATCTGGTAAAAGTATATCATCTGAATCTAATCGAATGATAAAATCAGAAACTGCAGCTTTAAGACATGCATTCACGTTAGCGACAATTCCAATATTCGCAGGCTGATGAATAACTTTTAAAATAGAAATTTCTTGACTTAAGTGATTTAAAACCGCAGCGGTATTATCTGTGCTACAATCGTTAGAAACAATGATTTCAAAAGGTTTGATTGACTGGTTATAAGCACTCCTAATGGCCTTTTCTAGATAACTTCCTTGATTATAAGTAGGAATACAAATTGCAATTTTCATTACTTATGATTTAATTTATGAATGCAGCATTTGAAAATAGTTTATCATTAAAATATTTAATTATTTCAATCATTAAAGGCAAAAAAATTAATGAAATTTAAGTTTTAAAAAATCGACATTTAAATATATTGAATGCTATTTTTTTCTAACCGATTTTAATATTGCACTTGTATAATCAGCATGTTGCCAATTGATGCAATCTGTAAAACCTGCACTGCACAATTTATGTGTATTTCTATCTAAATGCAAACATGGATGACAAGGCGCTGTTGCTTGAATAACGACTCCGGCAAAAACAGGAGAAACAATTCTTGATTGCAAAGTTCCGGTAATTGCCACTGCACAATCGTTAGTATAGGATTGTAGCAAATGAGATGGAAAACTATCTGTTGTAATTGTCCATGCTGCATTTTTTGATAATTCAATGATATCCGCAGGTTTAAAAAATAGAATTGTTTTTAAACCTGCATTCTTGAAAATAATTAGTGATTCATCTTTATGAAAAAATGAATAGTAGGCGTCTGGCAAATTTGTTAATGCCCAAGTCAATGGAACGAATTGTCTACCAGTTCCATTAGGGAATACAATTACATTTGACTTTAAATCAGTAGGGATCAGAAGTTCTTCGGAAATCGGCAACTTATAATTTAATCTAAGTTTTATATCATCTGCATCCTTATTCATTTGTTGTTTGAATGCTTCATAACTTGTATTTCTAAACAATTTCAATGCAATTACTTCAAGAAAACCCTGGTAGTAAGTAATGAATTTAAGAGGTGGAACTTGTATCAGGTTAAATAGATCTGCACATTTAAAGATCCATTTATTGAGTATATCTTTGGTTTCTTTTTTTTTCTTGTCATGAATAACTGCATATTGATATGGAGAAATATAACGATTACCGGATATTAAACCCTTAATCAAGTGCCTAAATCCAAGCACTGTATAGGTCAATTGGGATTTACTTTTATTATCTGAAATAATTAATCTATCACCATAGACATGTTTTGCAATAGTTTTCATAAACTCTGGAATCAGTATATGAATTTCAAGGGAAGGGTTTAATCCTGCCAATGTATAAAATCCTAACAAACGCATCCAAATGTCACCCCCTCCTCCAATTTGCGAATCAATATTTACTATTTTTTTAATATGCGATACATTTGCTGACATTTATTGTACGATTTGTATTTTATGAAGATGGATATAAATTTAAATTTGAATAGGATTTTTTAACCTAAGTTGGTGCATTTCTATATAACTACTTTTTTTGATGAACAGGAAGAATATCGCTTCATTTTTGATTCAAAAGTGTTCATGTTATAACACCAATTATTATTTATCTATAAGTAACTTGAGGCCTTAATGACGCTTCTAGCTTGTTGTACTTTAAATTACACAAATAAAATTAGATTAATCATCTTTAAAGGTGTTTAGCTAATTTTATTTTAGAGACATGTAATTTCATTTTGATGAGAATTTGTTATTTTGTTCACTAATATCAAACTTTTACTTTTCAATTAAGATTTATTAATTAATGTGTTATAATAAGATTGAGCGATGTGTTCAACACTCCATTCTTGTTTCTCCTTCTTCATCAAAACTCTATTATATT
>CAIKXD010000258.1 GCA_903831265.1 uncultured Bacteroidota bacterium | reverse complement strand
TGCGGGTACAGGAGCTACAGCAACTTTTAGTGGTTTAGCAGCGAGTCAAACCTATTCGTTTGTAGTATCAAATGGAGCTTGTTCATCAGGAGTATCAGGTACTGCGTTATTAAACGCTCAACCTACAACCCCTTCATCTCCAGTAGTTGGAGCTATAACACAACCAACTTGTGCAACTGCCACTGGAGCAGTTGCATTAAGTGGTTTACCAGCATCTGGAAGTTGGACAGTAACAGCAAGTCCCGGTGGTTCAATCATTACAGGCACAGGGGCTACATCAACTTTTAGTGGTTTAGCAGCGAGTCAAACCTATTCGTTTGCAGTATTTAATGGAGCTTGTTCATCAGGAGCATCAGGTACTGCGGTATTAAACGCGCAACCTGCAACCCCTTCAGCACCAATAGTTGGCGCTATAACACAACCAACTTGTGCAACAGCAACAGGAGCAGTTGCATTAAGTGGTTTACCAGCATCTGGAAGTTGGACAGTAACAGCAAGTCCCGGTGGTTCAACAATTACAGGCACAGGAGCTACATCAACTTTTAGTGGTTTAGCAGCGAGTCAAACCTATTCGTTTTTAGTATTTAATGGCACATGTTCATCAGGAGCATCAGGTACTGCGCTTATGAATGCTCAACCTATAACACCAACACAAGCAAATTCTGTAACTTCGTCAAATATTACAAGTACTTCATTAACTATTAATTTTACTAGAGGCACAGGAGCAAATGTAATTTTAGTGGCTTATCCCGGAGGATCGGCAGGAACATTGCCTTCAGTATTATATACTGGTAATTCTATTTATGGCTCTGGTGCGGCATTAGGTACAGGTTTTGTTGTTTATAACGGATCAGGAGTTTCGCCGGTAAGTGTTAATGTAACTGGTTTAACAGGAGATACACAATATACTTTTGTTGCTTACGAGTATAATTCTAGTCCGTGCTATAACACTGCTACAACGGCTTCAACTACAATTACAACGCCTTGTACGGCACCAACAACTCCTGCTAATATCACTTCTTTTTCTTCAACAAGTTCAACAGGTACAACGGTAAATTGGACTAATGGCAATGGAGCTTATCGCATTGTAGTTGCCCGATTAAATGCTACACCAGCTGTTGACCCAACAGCTGGTGCTACATACGCTGCCAATGCCGCATTTGGTTCGGGAGCTACCACAGGTACTGGAAACTTTGTTGTTTACTCGGGCACTGGAACTTCGGCAGTTGTAACTGGCTTAACAGCTAGTAATATTTATGCATTTACAGTTTATGAAGCAAATAGCACTTGTTATCAAAGCGGCTTGGAAAGTGTTATGAATACTAACACTTATTGTACATCATCAGGTGGATTGCTTAGTGGTATATCAGGTGTAACATTTAATACCTTAAGTAATTTAAGTACAGGTTTAAATTCATATACATATTACAGCGCCTTATTTACTAATGTAATTCAAGGATCATCATACGTATTAACAGTAAAAGTAAATACAGGCGGTAATTATATAAATTACCAGTCTGCTTGGATTGACTGGAATCAGAATGGTGTTTTTACAGATGCAGGTGAATTTTATGATTTAGGTACAGCCTCCAATGTTACAGCTGGTAACACAAGTATTCTTCCCAATATTTTAATACCTAATACTGCTTTTTTAGGCACAACACGAATGAGAATTCAGTCTAAATATGCTTCTGTAACAGGTAATTCATGCGCAACAGGATTTGATGGAGAGGTAGAGGATTATAATATTTTCATATCGTCACCAGCTTATAAAGCTCAATTTCTTTCAATGAATACGGGATCTGCAAACTGGTGTGCTGGAGAAACAAGAACCGTATCTGTTACTGTTAAAAATGTTGGTACATCTCCTTGGACAAATTCTTCGCCAGAAGTAAATATTGGATTAAAATGGAATACAAATGGTGGTAATTGGGCAGATTATCATGTTAGAACAGATGCTAACAACTTAGCGTCCGGATCAACAAATACCTATACTTTTTCTGTGCAAGCAAAAGATGCTACAGTAGGCCCAACATACAGTTCTAATTTAGCAGCAGGATCTAATAATATTACTTTTGATATTGTTAACGAAGGAAATTTTTGGTTTGCAAATCAGGGTAATGGTAGTGCGGTTTCAACATCAGCTGCTCAAACTATAAATGCTCCTATCGTTATTTCTGCAGGCCCTTCAACCTCGCCGCAAACTCAATGTCAAAATGGTACAGCGTTTACTGATTTAACAGTAACTGCATCTGGCAGCAGTCCAAATTATCAATGGCAAGAAAGTGCAAATGGTTCAACAGGTTGGGTAAGTGCTGTTGGTGGGGTGGGTTCCATTACAAATAGTTATTTACCGCCAAATACCATAGTTGGTACTTTGTATTATCGTTGTTTAGTTTCTAGCCCAGCGCTTTCATGTGGTTCAACAACAAGTAATGTTTCGGGTGCAATTATCGTAAATCCAATTAGTGTTGCAGGAACGGCTTCTGCTGATCAAAATATATGTACCGGAAATTCACCTGCTGATATTACATTAACCGGTAATACAGGTAGTATTCTTTGGCAAGTATCTTCAAATAATATTTCTTATTCAAATATTTCGGCTGCTACAAGTGCTACTTTAACAAGTGCTCAAATGGGGGCATTAACAGCAACTCGCTATTATAGAGCTGTGGTTACAAATGGATCTTTTTGTCCTACAAATTCAAATACAATTACTGTAACAGTAAATACTATACCTACTGTGCCAACTGCAAATGCAGCAACAAGCATTGCGTCAAGTGGCTTTAACGCTAGCTGGAATGCCATTTCTGGAGCAACCAGTTACGAAATTGATGTATCTACAAGTAGCACATTTGCTACTTTTGTAATTGATTATCAAGCTTTAGATGTAGGTAATGTTACGTCATTTGACGTTATAGGCTTGTCGCCTTCCACTAGTTATTCTTATCAAGTAAGAGCGGTTGGTTTATGCGGTACAAGTGCAAATTCAAATACAATTGGGGTTACAACCGGAGTTTATACACCTCCTTGCACAGCTTCATTACATAGTGCTTATGCCCCAGATATAACTAATCTTACGCTGAACACCTTAAATAATGCCTCGGCCTACGCTGCTGCAGCTCCTAGTTATACCTCTTATGCAGCAACTGGCAGTCAAACTACGACGTTAATTCGAGGTGCTATTTATGTAGGTAGTTTAACACTTGTTGGCAATGCAACATATCCTACTGCTATCACTTCAATTTGGATTGATTATAATCAAAATGGGACTTTTGATGCCAGCGAGTGGGTTCAGCCGTTTACCTCAGCATTATCTGGCAATTTTACTGTTATAGTGCCAAGTAATGCTGTTCTTGGATGGACTAAATTGCGGGTGCGCTCACGCGCTAGTGGAAGTACAAATGGCTCTGGGAATGCTTGTACGTCATTTGGTTCTGGTGAAACAGAAGATTATTCCGTATATATTGATCGCGCTTGCCCAACCAACGTTACTGCAGGTACAAATACCACTATTTGTAATGGTTCTAGTGTTGCTTTAATTGGAAGTGCCAATACACCAACTGTAATAGGTGCGCCCGTTGGACAAAGTGGTACAATGGGTGCAGTTGATGGTAATCCATTAAGAACGTCATGGGGTAATTCTAGAAATCAAAATTTATATACTGCCGCTGAATTAACGGCAGCTGGCCTTACGGTAGGTGCAATAATTAATGGATTAACATTGGAAGTGACCACTGCTGGCGAGAATAGACCTAGTTTTAATATTGCTTATAAATTTGTGCCTAGTTCTACAACAGCATTAAGTACAACTTTTATTACAGGTGCAACAAATGTTTATAATGGCTCTGTTAATGCCTCTGTGGGCGTAAAATTCTACCCATTTTCAACATCAACCACTGCTTGGAATGGTACAGATAATATCGTTTTTGAATATTGTTTTACTCAAAATGTTACTGGTGCTACATCTTGCGTTGTTAGAGCTGTGGCTGCAACTTCCGGGAATACAAGTACACAAGTAGTAGCGGATGGCGCTTTTCCGCAATGTGCTGTAACTACTGGTAGTACAAGTAAAAGAAGACCATATATAAATCTATATTTTTATAATCCAGCTTCATATGCATGGTCACCAACAGCCGGCTTAAGTTCAAGCAGTGTTTCTAGCCCTAATGCCTCCCCTGCAAATGGTACAAATAATGCAGTTACTACTAATTATACCATGACAGCAACCTCTTCTGGTTGTTCGGTTAAAGCCACAGATGTTGATGTAACAGTGCGTCCTACGCCTGCGGTTGCTATTTCGGGTGCTGTTACTGTATGCCAAAATGCTACATCACCAAATGTTACATTTACTAATCCAATTAGTTTGCCAATTACGGTAACTTATAATGTAAATGGCGGTGCAAATCAAACTATTAATGTTGCAGCAAATTCAAATA
Source organism: uncultured Bacteroidota bacterium (assembly GCA_903831265.1). GTDB lineage: Bacteria > Bacteroidota > Bacteroidia > UBA4408 > UBA4408 > CAIKXD01. The sequence continues at coordinate 242 of CAIKXD010000258.1, read as the reverse complement.
ATACAATAGCTGCGCCTACAACATCAGCAGGTACGTTTACTTATAATTTAGTAAGTGTTGTGTATCAAAATGCACCAACTTGTTCTGCAAATATTACTGGTAGTGTGGTGGTTAATGTTTTAGCAACACCAATCGTAAATGCAGGAAGTTCACAAACGATTTGTCAAGCCGGAATAACAGCTGCATTAGCAGGTAGTATTGGCGGCTCAGCCACAGGCGCAACATGGACAGCACCAAACGGC
>CAIKXD010000257.1 GCA_903831265.1 uncultured Bacteroidota bacterium | reverse complement strand
CTGGAAGAAGTGTACATAATTACCCGAATCGATTTAAAGCGTTCGTCTTCTTTGATGAATTTTAAAACTTCTTTGCCGTCAATTTTGGGCAGGTTGATATCAAGGATAACCAAGTCGGGAGTAGGCATGGTATTATCAGTATTCATTTTCGAAATGAAATCAATGGCTTCTTCTCCATCTCTAACTACGTGCAGGTTGCTGTCTAATTGAACTTGAGATAATAGCTGGGTAGTTAACTCAATATCTGCTTCATTGTCTTCTACGAGTAATACAAATAAATCTTTCATCTTAATTATATATTTAAGTGAACATTTAAACTGCAACCTTTTAGAGGAGATGAAATAATATCCACTATTCCATTAAAAAGACTTGCCCTTGTTTTTATATTGGTTAATCCAATTCCGTTTCTTTTTTGTTTGGTATTAAAACCAACACCATCATCTTTGATTATCAGGTTTACCTGATTATTATTACTGCGTAATTTTATGTTTACTTTATTGGCTTTTGCGTGTTTGTTGATATTGTTGAGTTGTTCTTGAATGATTCTATAGATGTTGAGTGCCACGTTTCCCTGCAAATGATAAATATTGGTACTGTCCCAATCTTTATCAATAGAGAATTTAGCCGTTTTGTTGGTATCGTTTATCAGTTGCGTCAATACATCTTCCAATGAAATACCGTCGAAGTCAGGAGGCGCAAGCGTATGAGAGAGTGCTCTGATTTCGTCAATTGCTTTTCTTAAAATATTATCTGCAGATGACAACAGGTTGTTTTCTGTTGCTTCTTTTTGCATGGCTATTTGTAAAAAAATACTGGCACCGGTAAGCAGCTGGGTAATATTGTCATGTAATTCACAGCTTATTTCCAGTTTTCCCTTGTCAATTGCTTTTACAACAGCATCCGATATTTCAAATTCTCTTTCCTTGTTCAGCTTTTTTAAATCCTGTTTCCCTTTATTTCTTTGAATACTGTATTGAATACTTTTTAAAAGGGTAGAAGGAGAAATTTCATCTTTTAGTAAATAATCTTCTACCCCCGATTGTAAACTTTCTTTGGCAAAGGCGCTGTCTGCATTACCCGTTAATACGATGATGGCCGCATTATCGGACACTCGCAGTATTTGATCAACCGTTGTTTTAGTATCTGTAGAATCCGGCAGACTCAAATCTAAAAATATGACATCATATTTTTGGGCAGCAGTTGTTGTTACAGCTTCGTTTAAAGTAATGGAATGATCGATGGTACTATTAATAAACAAGGATTGTAGGTATTCATTGATTAAAAACCAATCTCCTTCATTGTCTTCGATAACCAGTATATTTAATTTGTCGGTTTGTTTCATTGGTTTTTTACTGTGAACACCGAAATTAGCTCCGTTTTTTTACTACAATGAAACAGGGAATAATTTTGATATTGGTTTAGGTATTTCTTGCGTTATACAAAATACCTATTATTTGTTAATATACGAAATAGTTAGCGTAATCAGGTTATGGTATTTTTAAGATATAAGTATTAATACGTAGTGGGTTAAAGTAATAGTACTTGTAGCGGCAGCGATAAAAAGCCGAAAAACAGTTCCAGAAAGGATTTTCCTATTATAAAGTAGTCATTAAAAAACGAGGGGATGTCCATTAAAATTTGACAGAAAAGGGAATAAAAATTACAGGAGATGTAATAATTACATGTATTGAAATTACATCCCGGAGGTTATTTTGTAATGTATCTTGGTTTTTATTTGCCTGCGATACTCTTGTTGATCTGACTGCCAAAAAGGAATCCTAAAAAGGCTCCTAAAATGGCACCTGCTGTCAATACAGGAATACTGCTGGCATTTATAAAAAAGCCAATGCCCAATCCCATAAATGCAAAAAAGATAACGGCTACTGTTATAGCACGATTTGATTTTTTAGGTTTTGTTGGATGCTGTGTTTCGGTATGTGCTGTTTTGCTGTGCTGATGAGGATGCTTGTGTGCATGCCTGCTTTTAGATTCGGGCATAATTTTTATTTTAAAGTTCGTACTAT
>CAIKXD010000256.1 GCA_903831265.1 uncultured Bacteroidota bacterium | reverse complement strand
ATTGCAATGGCAACAGGAACAGCAGCAGAATGGAAAAATGGTCTTGCTTGGGTAATCATTGGTGGACTTCTTTCCTCATTAATTTTAACTGTGTTTTTAGTGCCTATGGTTTATTATTTGGTTGATACTTTAAAAGAAAAAATAAATGTAAAAAGATAATTATGCTAAATTTTGAAAGATTAAAGAAACTCTCAAAAGAATACAATTCAAAGACCCTTAAGGGCCTTGAGTTTTTTTTCGATGCACATCATTTTATTTTGAAGAATAAATTGTCAAAATTTCTTCTTATTTCGGGTGCATTATTTCTTTTAGTATTTACTATTAGTATAAAAGCTATAATTGCTGGAATAGAAAGTTCTGAGCCATGGCTAACAAATTGGATTATTACCAATTTAAAAACCTACATCAATTTTAGTATTGAAGATTTAAGAATAGGAATAAAAGCTGCATTCTGGTTGCTGAAAACCGCAATTGATTCGAATAAAGAAAGTATTTTCACTTCTCTGTTTATGATTATCGGCACTCCTTATTTTTCATTTATCAGCGAGAAAGTTCATAAAATTCTCACCAAAACATCAAAGCCTTATACAATAGAGGGCTGGTTAAAAGAAATGAAAAGGGGGCTTATACTTTCCATCACAAATTCAATAAAACAGTTGGGATTTACGCTGTTAATAACATTGATTTCTTTAATCCCTATCATCGGAATTATTGCCCCTTTGTTAACCTTTATTGTGCTAACATATTACAATGGAATTTTAATGACAGATTATTCATTGGAAAGTGAAGGATATAACTTAAAAGAAAGCAAAATGTTTTATTCTCAAAACAAGCCTATCATGTTTTCTTTTGGTCTGGGGTTTATGTTTTTGTTACTCATTCCTGTAGTGGGCTGGTTTTTAGCGCCTACCTACGCTTTAACGGCATCGTCTTTATATTTTTTCAGACAAAAAAACAGCATATCATGTAAGAAGTAGTTGTTTGAATATTCGGGTTTTTATCTTTCATAATAGCGTATTCATTTACGTTTAAAAATTAAAATAATTCAGAAACTTATTTTTAACAATTGAAGTGAATAATTTGCGAAATTCAATTGGAATTTTTCAGTTTACCTTGTACAACAATGACGGCCTAATTACTGCGAAACCAACGGCAGGAAACAACACGACAACCTCGATAGACAAAAGGTCAACTATATAACAGCAAATTGTCAATAGCTGCTGGTTCAAAGCAAATTTGGAAGTTCGTATTTCATTTAAAAATTCGAAATAGGTTTGCAGTTCAGTGCTTCGGTATCAAAGAGAGCTAAATACAATCAAATCTATTGCTATTAAAAGTTCGAAGGTAAACTTTTTGCTGTTTGAAGCCGAGCATGCCGAAGCATCGGCACACTAACAATTAAAAAACCCGAAGCATAACTTCGGGTTTACAGAGGAAGGTTTATATTTCTTTGGGATTTATTCCTAATTACTAATCAAATATTATTACTTGATGAACTTGATGGTTTTTGTAAAATCACCTGAAATTTGTATAAAGTATAATCCTTTTGGCAAGTCAGTTAAATCCCACATGGGGTTTGTTTCTTGGATTATTCGGGAGTCACCTTTCTGACGGCCAATTGCATCAAAAAGTGTAGCATTAATTGATTTGTTTAAAAGATCTTGAGGCACCTTTAAAAATACTTGATTGTCAGCTGGGATTGGATAAACTGCTAATTCTCCTTGAAGAATGTTTTCCTGGGAAGTTACAAGCTGAATTTTGGTTACCAAGCGGATAACATTTACACAAGTACTATCATAAATCGTGTAATTAAATAACCCTTTTGTGATATCATCATATCCATCATAAATCAAGTTTTCTATGGCAGTTGAATCTGTTTCACAAAAACAATTTTGATCTAATTGCAAGTTTAAATCACTTTTGTTTTCTACATAATAATTTACTGATTCGCATATGCGATTGTCTACTACAGTTGGAATTACAGAAGACGCATTAAGTGTTGAAGCGTATGAAATGGCAATTGTATCTTCATAAAAAGTTGAATTAGTAACCACTCCACCCGCTGACACTTCTGCAGCAGTACCATTGCTGGTAAAGCTGCAATTGTTTGCAGTGCCCTGGAATTCCATTAAGCCTTTGTGATTTTGACTGAAGATACAATTAGATATATTGCTAGTTACACCGTAAATAGCGAAAGTGTTCTGGTCAAATTCGGTGTTAGTTATTGCACCATTAGTATGCCAAATTCCATTTACATTTCCTCTGATTAAACAGCTATCTACATTCAAATAGTCTTGAAATCCATTGCACGAATAATTATTAATAAATTCACAACGCATAAGATTGATTTGGTGATTAATTTGCCAGTTAGATGCAATCCCTTGCCCATTATTCTGAAAACTACAATCATAAAAATTGATAGGTCCAAAAGGTTGTATTGCGTAATTGTTGTAAGTAAATTTACAATGATTCAAATTTAATAGAGGGGAAGATTGAGCATCTGCATAAATGCCATAGAAGGAATTGCTTAATTCTATATAGTCAAAATTTATTTGACCTCCTTGTGTGGCTTTTACATTTATTCCAAGCCATGTATATTCGGTGGGTAGTGTGTCAGCTTTGAATACAATAGGTTGATTAAGTGTTCCAACAGCATTTAAACTGCCTCTTACTTCGAGATAGTTCATTAAACCGGTATTTGGTATTCCACCGTATTTTACGAGCACTTCAACCCCTGGTTCTATTGTTAAGGTTTTACCCGGGAATATTACTATTGAACTAGTTAAAATATAAGGGCTGTTTGACAGCATCCATGTGGTATTGTTATAAATACCTCCGCTTACAAAAGTTTGCGCTTTAAGAATTTCAAGAGAAAAGAAACATATTAAAAGGACTAAGCGTTTTTTTTTCATAATGGTTTTTTCTTTAAACACAGATAATTATTTTATGTTTAGTCAGAATAAAAATTCTGTAACCCCGCCTATGTTCTATTAATACTAAGTTTTCAAATGCCTATAAGTTTGTAATCGTTTAGAACAAATGGTAATTCTTATTTTAAAAATATAATTTAATAATTAACCTAAACCTGCAATATGATTTATTATAACCTGTTTTTAAAGGTATGAATAAATCATATTGCTAAGTTGTATAATTTGCATTTTGTATGGAATTTGCAATCATGCTATATTCTCATTTCAATGACCATTGGGTCATTCTTTTCCTCTTAATGTTTATTAGAGAATATTTTTTATTTTTTAATAAACCTTGTAATAATTACATCGTCATTTTCAGTGGTTACCGATAGGAAATAGGTGCCTGCATTGAGGTGAGTAACATCAATTGTATTACTGCTTTTATCTAAATCGGCATCTACCTGGGCACCAAGTACAGAAGCAATTTTGATTGATTTTATTTTCAATTGATTTAATCCAATATATACCAAATCTTCAACCGGATTAGGATGAATCGAAATATTGACTTTGTTATTAGTGGCGATACCAACATTTGAATTTACTACAATCGTTTCTGTTGATTGATTGATACTATTTCCATTGCTATTGCTTGCTACAAGGCTAACTTCGTAAGTGCCTGGTATATCAAATGTGATGGTAGGATTTTGTGAAGTTGAAGTTGTTCCATTGCTAAAATTCCACCCTGTAGTTGGATTTATTGACCAGTTCCAAGCAGTTGGGCACGGTGTTGAAGCATCAGTAAAATTGACACTTTCGAACTCATCTACATTTGTGCTATTGGCATTAAAAATGGCTGTAGCCACAGGAGCTGAATTTTCTATGATGTGAATAACACTGTTTTTGTTTGGATTGCATATAACATCTTTATTGCCAGAAGGCCAAAGTACTCTTAAGGAATCGATTAAAGTAGCAGCACCAATGCCGAAATGTGCGTTAAGTGTTCCCATATAGCGGAATCCAACACCAGCACGAACATCACGAATTTGTTTTCCCCAGGCGCCATAAATTTCAACACGGGCTCCAATTCCGTTAAGATTACTTGTAGTTCCTTGAAGTGTAACCGTTAGCCAACTGTTTAAGTTTCCATTATTAAAATAAGTTGTAGTTCCGTTTTGCATATCTAAAAAACCATCGTTGTTTAAGTCTCCAACTGCACCAGCTGTCATTGGAATTGTATGAGCAGTAAAGGTGTTGTTTCCGTTATTGTATAAAATAGTGCCAGGTGTAAAAACATCTGCAAATCCATCGTTATTAAAGTCATAAGAAGCATATTCCGTGCTCATTCCCAAGTATGTTTCAAGGCCACTCCCAGCGGTAATGTTTGAAAAAGTACCATCTCCATTGTTATGCATAAATTTATGCATTCCATCGGCAGATGAACTTATACCAACCACTACATCCATCCAACCATCATTGTCAAAATCGTTCCAAGCAGAAGACCATGTTTGAATAGGGTCAGCTAAGTTTGATTGCACAGAAACATTTGTAAAGGTGCCATTGCCATTGTTTTTGTGAAGCTCATTTATTTTAGCTGTACCTGCACCACCTCTGCATTTTGCAATAAATAAATCAGGTAATCTGTCATTGTTGTAATCAACCCAGATTGAACCGTAATTTCCACCATCTGGATGATCGCCAAGACCGCCCTGATTGAAGGTTAAAGTTCCAGTGCCATCATTTAAGTAATATACATTAGGATCCACATCATGACATACAAAGGCATCTAAGTGTCCATCATTATTGATATCCACAAAATTGCTACGTTGCGAAAAAACATATTGTGAGCCAGAAACTTGTGTATATCCCGTTCCAAGTCCATCAGACTCCATAAATGTTACACCGCTTCCTCCGCCATATAATAGATCGTTGTATCCATCTGCATTATAATCGCCAACAGCTAAACTCCAAGAAGGTGTGAATTGCGCAGCAGATGTTGTATAATTTACAGGTGTGAATGAACCAGTTGAATTTTGTTGATGAATTTGAATGTTGGTGCTTGTTACTGAAACAATATCATCTAAAAAATCTCCATTCATATCAACCACACCCAAGCTGCTTCCTGTGATTGAACTTGTGGATACTGGTGACCAAGACACAATACTATCATTAGGTACTATAATTGTGTCTTCAATTAATTGAAACATAAAACCAGATGAACTCCATCTATTATCAAATACTATAAAATAATCAGTGCCAGCCGTGGCATTGAAAGAGGCCACGCATAGCGCGTTTGTACCGCTATCATCATCACCAGCAACACAAATTAAAGCTCCACAACTTCCTGAATAGATTTGTACACGATTGTCGATATTGCCATTGCTAATAAAATCGGTGGTAATAGTAACAGCGAAATCTTGAGTAGGGGTATATTTATACCAATTTGCTGCTGTGGCACCAGTACCTCCCGTTGAGCAAACTATTGGTGGTACTTCTGTTCCATTAATAGATGGAGTACCATAGGTATTTACTGTAATTATTTGGGCAGTGGCACAGGTTTGTTGGCCGAAAGTCCATGCAGTGACAAGCACAGAAAGTCCAATTGAAAGTAGAATTTTTTTCATCTTTATGGGTTTAATTTATTTTTTTTAATCGTTACAATCATCTATTGAAAGTATATAATCTCTCAGTAGCTGAACGCCAACTTCATCTACTACAGATCGTCCAAGTAGCGGCATTCTTGTGTTTTCATCTATAGAGTTTAGTCGGAAGTGCATGACAGATTTGGCAATATTTCCGGGCACAATTATTTGAATTAACATTGGGTCAATGTTTTCATCAGGAGTAACACAAAGCCCCATATTGGCAGAGAGTAAAGTCTCAGAAAAAGCTAAACGTAATGGTCTATAATCGCAATGGCTATTTTCGCGATGGCAATGCGCACAGTTAATGTCTAAATAGGAGCGCAATCGTGTTTTTAGTGGTTGACTTTCATCATGGTAATCTATTGTTGAGACGATAGTAGAAGGAAGGTTATTTTCTAAAATTCCTTTTGAAATCCAGTACTGCAATTGGTTTGCATTGCCAGACGCAAAAGGATAGTCGTTGTTTAAGTTTTGTGGTTGAATTCCAATTGGAATAGGATTGCTGTTTGATTTGTGACAAGTTAGACACTCTGTTTCTGAGGGGATTCTGTAATTTACACTTGTAGAAGTTCCATTTTGTGACCACGCAACTGGTGTGTAGCTTCCATTCATTTGCAAAGTAGCATCAGTTTGTTCATTGTTCCACACATATTCTGCAAAAATCCAACCTGTAGATTTACGAATCATGATGCGAGTTTCAATAATTCTTGTGGTATTAGATGGCTCTGTATTATCATAATAAAAAGTTTTTATGAGTGCTGCGCCAACGGGCAAATCTAGGATTTTATTGTCTGCCAAATACGTAGCTTTTGTTCCTGAAGGAAGCCATACAAAACGTTTTTTAAGTGCATAGTCTGTAAAAAGCGATGAGGCAGGTTTGTAGGGAAATACATTATCGGCAGGAATTTGATCTTTTAGTGCACCAGTAAAAAAACGATACTCGGACAGTTTAGTGTATGGTACTGTTGTTAAGTCAACAGAAACTCCAGTTGGGACAGGGGTTGGTAACGGATTTGGCGTTGGCGTGGGAACAGGATTTTGCGTTGTGTCAGCTGCAGGTAATGGTTCAATAGGGTCTTTTTTGCATGCATTAAAGAGTAATACAGCACCTATAAAAAGGAAAAAAAAGAGTGAATATATTCTTCTCATATTTGAGATGTATTTTTAAAAAGTTAAATGTATATATTTATTTGATAGTGCACAATTTTAAAACGAAAAAATAAAAATTAGGGGACACAAGAATATTAGGTTTTTGCAATTGGAATATAATAACTAGTTAAAATACGAAATTACAGGGTTGTGAGATGCTAAAATGTTTGCGAACATTTAAAAATTGACAACTATTCTTTACAATCATTGCCTGCTTTTGAAAGGTTTCTATTTATATATTGTTGATTCTGACTTTGATTGAAATTTAATTATGAATACTTCAAAAGAAATCTTTTTTGATGTAAATAGAATTTTAAAAAGCTCTTTCTATTTGTTCTTGTGCTTTATCTATTAATTTATTGATGTTTCTAAAAAATTGAAGGCGCTGTTTTTCGCTTACACTGCTAATGAGTACAGACTTTTTAATAAGATTTTGTATCCATTGTTCATTTTCGTTGCAATAGTTAAGATTGAAGGTAAGCAATGAGTTAAAGGTATTAAACGATAATAAGGATATTTTTAATTTATCTGTATTTACTAAGATTGAATTATTTCCAATTTGCACTTCACAACTGTATAAATTAAAACTTTGATTGTGTATGGGATCTTTATCGTTTCTTAAACATTTGCTATTTATTTCTGCTTGACGTTGTAGGTGTTCTGCCATAAGTCTTATATCATTAAGTACATTCATGGCATCTTTTTTTGTTGTAAAAAGACCGCTGTCGGCATAATAAATTACTTGGCTTAGTATACTACTTATGGTTTCTTCTGTCCATATTTCGGTACAAGGTATTGAAAGATATAATTGATTAATTTTTTTTGCCAAAATAAGGCTTGCATCTGAGATAACTTTGGCATCAAATTTTTTTCCTTGTAAGGTAACATCATTTAAAATTGATTTACGCCAATAGAAAAATTTAAATGGAGTAAGGTATACATAATCTAAGTGATGGAATAAAGGTACATCTTCTGCAGCAAAGAATAGATGCGGGTTTGGAAAAGAAAGTGCATTTTCTAAATCTTGTATTATGCTTTTTAAATAATTATCTAAATCAATAGCATCTGTAGTTAAACTTTTATAGCTAAAGGTTACAGTACCAGGTGTTTTCTCTGTTAATAATTCTGGTGAAACTCTAAAATGTTTACATAATAAAACAACTTCATCAATTGAGATGGCAGTTTCACATCTAATTCTTCGATATGCACTGTCACTACTAATGCTTAATACGTCGGCAATCTCCTCCGCCAACGACTTGTTTGGAGTAACTCTTTTGAGGTGTTCTATGAATCTGGCTTGTACTGCGAAATCTGCGTTTTTAATGGCCATTTTAAAAAATGTTTCGTGAAAAGTACTAAATTTTAATTAAATATTTTGCATAAATCGCAAATAAAACAACCATAAGGTACAATCACTTGCGAAAAACCATAATTTTCAAGTGTGCCAACAATCGTATTTGCGGAAAACCTCAAAAGTTTAAAAAACCTTATCTATTATCAATAAACACTAGGGCAAAACTCAGCCTAGTTTTGCATCGTCAAAAAAAATAATAAAGCAACAAATTTAAACAAGTAAGTGATGAACACTAAAACTATAAAAAGTATCTCAATTATAATAATCTTCTTAATCTTTCATTTTGAAATTAAAGCCCAAGAAATTAAATCTAAAAAAGATAACAGAATATATACAAGTATTGATTATACCATTTTTGGTCCACAAGGTAGCTTAGCATACGACTTTTATACTTTAAAAGGAAGATGTTTCGGTTTTTCAGTTTCACAAGCCATGGGTTTATATCAAATCAATAAAGATCCCACAATTTATTATAATATGAATGAGATCAGATTAAATTTGAGTTTCAGACATACAAATACAATATTTGAAAGCAAAGTTGTAGATGCATTTTTTATAATAAAAGCAGGTATTTCTTACAATAGCCTTTACGATAAAAACACCGTATTAATATTGCCAAGCTTTAATGTAGGTTCAGGATTGGATATTAAATTAATAAAATCATCTGGAATAAGACTTGAGGCAGGCATAGGTTCCCCTTACTGTGCCTCTATTGGTTACTTTTTCAAATATTAAACTTATAACAAAAATAAATACAAACCTAAAATCAAAAACAAAATGAAAACAAATCAAATTTTTAAAATTGTGTTAAGAGTTATTTTAATTGGCGCTTTCCAGTTTGCTACAGCGCAAAATACTACAAAGCCAAAATTAGCTGTTTTAAGTATTGATTATCGCGAAACAGCTGTAACACCTTCACTCCTTGGAAATTATTTAAGAACAGAGGTGTCTAAAATTGATACTTACGAAGTGATGGACCGTTATGATCAATTATATTTGAGTAAAACAAAGAATATAAGTTTAGAGGATTGTTATGGAAAACTCTGTTTAGTTGAAGTTGGTAAATCACTTGGTGTTGATAAAATGATGACAGGATTGATTGATCCTTATGGGGAAACTATTGTGGTTACGTTAAATTTAATTGATGTAAAAACAGGTGTAATTGAAAAAACATTTGTAAAAGAGTTCTTAAATCTAAATAAAGAGTTTCCAAATATCATCGCTATTGCTGTAAACGATATGTTTGGTAGGCCTAATGATGCTGAGTTGGTAAAGAAATTAACTAAGAAATTCAATATCGATAATTCTCATAATAATCCAGATGCTACAACCTTAGAGCTCGATGGTCCAAGGTTTGGTGCTGTGTTTTTAACAGGCACGGCATCAAGTATAATGAAGGCATCAAAAAATCAGGGTGGTTTTGATGGTTACCCTGCCATGTTTCAGTTTGGCTATCAATTTGAGAAGCAATATTTAACTCAAGGTAATTTGCAAGCTTTGTTTGAGTTTTTGCCTATGATTACTGGATTAGATCAAGGTTTATTTATTCCAAGCATGGCTGTAATGCATGGTTTAAGAAGTAATAAATCGGGTTTAGAATTTGCGTTTGGTCCAACAATCAGATTGTCTAAAAAAGCAAACGGATTTTATGATGGTGCAGGAGGTTGGCATTTAAAGAATGACTGGGAAAGCGACTGGGGCACAAATCCATATTCCATAGTTTCAAGAATGGATAGTAGAGGTCAGTTGGCTATAGAAACAGGTTTTGTATTTGCAGTTGGTTGCACATTTAAATCAGGCAACTTAAATATTCCAGTCAATGCCTTTGTAGTTCCAAATAAAGATGGAGCAAGAATTGGAGCTTCGTTTGGATTTAATGCTAAGGCACCCAAACACTAGACTAATATTCTAGAAAATAAAAAGCCATTCAATTTATGAATGGCTTTTTATTTGTAGTTATCTTTTCTAATAAGCCCTTTAGGAAGCTGTATTTTGATACAGTTTTTTTCGTAACCAGAAAGCAACATTCACTAAAATAATTAAGGCGGGCACTTCAACCAAAGGTCCAATTACACCGGCAAAAGCTTGGCCAGAATTGATTCCAAAAACGCCAATTGAAACAGCTATAGCTAACTCAAAATTGTTGCCAGCTGCAGTAAAAGAAAGTGCCACATTATCGGCATAAGTAGCTCCTAAATATTTTCCAATGAAAAACATTAAGGTAAACATGATTGCAAAAAATATGACTAATGGCAAAGCAATTTTTAAAACATCAAAGGGTACACTCACTATTGCATTTCCTTTTAAGCAAAACATAATAATTATGGTAAATAGTAATGCCATCAAAGTAATTGGAGAAATAGCTGGAATAAATTTACGGTTTAACCATTCCTCTCCTTTGGTTTTAATTAAAATGATTCTGGTTAATAAAGCAGTTAAAAAAGGTATTCCTAAATAAATTCTTACTGTAGTTGCAATTTCTGTAATTGTAATATTGAGTGATAAACCATGGATGCCAAATAGTGGCAACATAATTTCTAAATAAAAATAGGCATAAATACTAAAGAAAAACACTTGAATTAAACTATTTATACCTACTAGGCCTGCTACTAGTTGTCTATTTCCTGCTGCTAATTCATTCCACACCACCACCATAGCGATACAAGGTGCTAGGCCAATAATGATAAGCCCAGTCATATATTCTGGTTGATCTTTAAGAAAAAATACGGCTAGCAAAAACATTAAAAACGGTCCAATAATCCAAGTGATGATGAATGAGGCAAGTAGTATTTTTGGCTGATTAAGAACTTTAGGAATTTCAGTAAATTTAATTTTAACCAATGGTGGATACATCATTAGAATGAGTCCAATAGCTAAAAAAATATTTGTTGAGCCACTTGAGTATTTATTAATATTTTCAGCACTCGAAGGGATAAAATAGCCGATGCTAATTCCTAAAATCATGGCTAAAAATATCCATAAGGTTAGGAATCTATCTAAGAAAGTAAGTCTTTTTCTTTTAGGATGAAGTGCTTGATTTAAGTCGGACATAATCTTAATTTTAATGATTTTTATTGGTGCGTTGCTAAGGAGAACGCGTATAAAGTTTCGGTAGTAATTTGTTTGAATCTTTCAACATATACTTTATTGACTTCCTTGGTATTATCGGCTTCTTTGGGGTCATTATAGGTTGTTCCAATGCGAATTTTTGCTCCGGCAATGAAAGGACAATTTTGCTCTGCATCTGAACAAGTCATGATGGCAGCGAAGTTATCTTTTGGATTACTTTCATCATCATATAATTTAGAGAAACATTTTTCGAATTGAGTATTACTGTATGCAACTTGATACAATGGATTTTTGCAGTCTGACTCCTTGGTATTTATTTCAAATCCCAATTTTTTAAGTGCGTTTATAGCATTTGTATTAAAGGCAGTTACTTGGGTGCCACCTGAGAAGCAGTGCACATTGTTGATTTTAAAATAAGATGCAGCAACTGCTGCGGCAACTTGTCCGAAATGGCTTCTTCTTGAATTGTGTGTGCATATATAAACTAAATTAATTTCTTCATTTGCCAACATTTTTTCTTTAACATAGACACTTAATTTCTGCAAAATGACTTTTCTTTCAGCAGGTATTTCATCAAAGTTATTTACTAATTGACGAAGTAAAATTTCAATTTTTTCAAACATATGTAAGAGGATTAACTTATTAACAGCAACCGCCACCAGGCTTACAACTGGCATTTGTATTGGCAGTTCCAATTTCTGAGAGAGCAACTTTCAATTTTTCTTTTGGAATGCCACAACTATCGCTAGCTAAGCAAGCAGTTTGTTTTTGAGTCAATAAAAAATTAATACCATCGAAGTCTAAACCATATTTACCAATAGTTTCATTTTGATATTCTACTTCAATTTCTAAATTTTTTGGAATGCCAAGTTTTGTTTCCGATAAATGAATGATATTAAGTAGTTTTTCTGACTTTAATCTGTGGTCAATATCATTGGCACTCCACAATTGAAAATTAATTACTTTTTCGTCTCTTATTGTTCCACCACAATCAATAAAATGTTTGGAAATTAAACCAACTTCAGTAACATGAAAATGTTCTGGAACCATAGAACCATTTGGTAAAAAAAAGTTAATCTTGCTGGTGTTTTTGAGATGTTCTTTAATTTGAGCTAAGTTCATTTTTTTTAAATTTTAAGTATTAACAACAATTTAATTTTTTCTTTTCGAGTTTTGTTTCCATGTTATTGAAATATTTTTGAAAAGTTTGTAAGGCTTTTTCATCAATGCAGTAACAAATGGCTGTTCCAGAAATATTTCCTTTAATGATACCTGCATTTTTTAGTTCTTTCAGATGTTGTGATATTGTGGGTTGTGCTAATTTAATTTCATTTACAATATCGCCACAAATGCAAGTATCCACTTTTAGCAAATAATCTATAATGGCAATCCTTGCGGGATGCCCAAGTGCTTTAGCCATAATTGCAATTTGATTTTGTTTAGGTGTAAAAATTTCTGTTTTAGTGGCTCCCATATATTATTTATATATTGCAATATTACGATATATATTTGAATTAAAATGTATTTTTAAAATTTATTTTTAAGATGGTGAAATTCAATTACATCTGTTCGGGCACTTTTGCACCAAGTAAATCCATTGCCGCTTTAATGATTTGTGCAATCAATTGAATGAGTTGAAGTCTGAACAATTTAATTTGTTCGTTTTCTTCTTTTAGGATTTGGCATTCGTGATAGAATTGGTTAAATTCTTTAGCCAAATCATATACATAATTAGCAATAATTGCCGGACTATAGTTATTAGCAGCATCAGTTATTGCTTGTTGAAATTCGTAAATTAATTTTAGTAAATCTCTTTCTTTTACGTGTAAATCAATTTCGGGGACTTCATTGCTAAAGCTGCCATTTTTTCTTAAAATAGATTTAATTCGCGCATGTGTGTATTGAATGAAAGGCCCGGTATTACCGTGAAAGTCTATTGATTCTGCAGGATTAAATAACATTTTCTTTTTTGGATCAACTTTAAGTATAAAATATTTTAAAGCACCCAATCCAATGGTGCTGTATAATTCATTTTTATCAGTTTCATCCAAACCATCTGTTTTTCCTAGTTCTTCGGTTGTTTGTTGAGCAGTTTTAATCATTTCATCAATTAAGTCATCTGCATCAACTACAGTGCCTTCTCTTGATTTCATTTTACCTTCGGGTAATTCCACCATTCCATAACTACAATGATACAAACCTTTTGCCCAATCGAAGCCGAACTTTTGCAGTATCTTAAATAGCACTTTAAAGTGATAATCTTGCTCATTGCCAACTACATAAATCATTTGGTTAAATCCAAACTCCTCATGTCGTTTAATTGAAGTGCCAATATCTTGTGTAATGTAAAGAGAAGTGCCATCGCCACGCATTACTACTTTTTCATCAAGGCCATCCTTGCTTAAATCTATCCAAACTGAATTATCTTCTTTTTTAAAGAAAACATTTTTGGCTATACCTTCTTCTACTTTTTGTTTTCCAATAAGGTAGGTTTCTGACTCATAATATATCTTATCGAAGTTAACCCCTAAAGTTTTATAGGTAATGTCAAAACCCTGATATACCCATGAATTCATGGTTTCCCATAGTTTTTTAACTTGTTCATTTCCAGCTTCCCACTGGCGCAACATTTCCTGTACCTTTAGCATCAAAGGAGCATTTTTTTCAGCTTCCTCTTTTGTTTTTCCTTGTTCAATTAGGTTTGCGACTTCAATTTTGAATTGTTTATCAAATTCGACATAATATTTTCCAACAAGATGATCACCTTTTGTATTGCTTGTTTCAGGTGTTTCACCATTCCCAAAAAGTTGATAGGCTAACATACTTTTACAAATATGAATACCCCGATCGTTTACAATATTTACTTTGTAAACTTTTCGGCCATTGGCCTCCAAAATTTTTGCGATTGAATATCCTAATAGGTTATTTCGGATATGTCCTAAGTGCAGAGGTTTGTTTGTGTTTGGAGATGAATACTCAACTAAAACTGGTGCTTGATTTGGGTCAATATTTTTAAATCCGTAATTGTTATTTGAATTATTTATTTTAAAATGGTTGATCCAAATTTTATTGTTTAATTCAAGATTAAGAAACCCTTTCACCACATTATATCCAGCCAATAAGTCCTTATTTTTGGCAAGTAAAGATCCTATAATTTCTGCTGTAGCTTCAGGATTTAAATTTGCTAATTTTGTGTAGGGGAAAACTACTAGCGTATAATCTCCAACAAATTCTTTCTTTGTTTTTTGGAGTAATATATCTTCGGTTTTTGGATTTATGTTGAATAAAGAAGTTAGAGCATCCGCAATAGCGGTTTTTATTAGCTGTTCTATTTGCATTTTTTTTAATTAATTGGTGAGCTGGGCTACCACTTTTTGTAAAATTTCGAATGAATTCTCGGCCATTAGATTTTCTTTATCGAGCGTTGGATTTACCTCGCATATTTCGAAGCAACATACTTTACCATTTTGGATTAATCGTACACACAAACTGCCGGCTTCTTTTTCGGTAATGCCATTTCTAACAGGAGTTCCCGTTCCTTTACTTATGGATGAATCCATACTATCTACATCAAAAGAAACATAAATTTGGTTACATGCACTTAAGTGAGCTAAGGTGTCTCTTGCAATTTTTTCCACCCCATTTCTTTTTACTTCGGCAGTGGTAAAGACTTTAACCTTATGTTTTTTCAACAAATAAGCCTCTTCGGGTTCTATATCGCGTAGGGCAATAAACACAATATCTCTATAATTTAATTTAGGAGTAATACCACCTACTTTTTTTAATTTATTCCATAAGTCGGTAGTTTCTTTATCGAGTTTATTTATTTTATTGATAGCGTTATCTTCTGCGAGTGCTGTAGCCAGTGGCATTCCATGCATATTTCCTGTTGGAGTTGTAAATGGAGAGTGCAAATCGGCATGTGCATCAATCCAAATAGCACCTAATCTTTGTTTTGGATAAGCCATTTTTATGCCAGCAATTGTACCACCGGCGGTACTGTGATCACCAGCTAAAACTACAGGAAAACCATTGTTTTTAAGTGTTTCAGAAACTTCTTTTCCTAAACGTTCATATAAATTAAGAATTCCTTTTATTCTTTTAGCATGCGGACTTCCAACTGCCTCAAATAGGAGTTGATTTTCATTTTCAATTTCAATAGATTCAATTTTTTTAAATAATGCGCTTCCATAATCAAGTGCAGCAATTTTAATGGCATCAACGCCAAGACTGGCACCACGTGTTCCTGCACCTATTTCTGATTTAATTTCAATAAACTTTACTTTCTTCAACATGATGTATCTTTAAATTTATATTTCTATTAATGTAAATATACAAGTTTAATCAGTTTAGATGTTAAATGTGAGTTAAATTAAAAAAATATGAGATATTTTAAATAAAATAAACCCAAAGTATTAACTGACTTTGTATATTCGTTCGCAAATTTAATAAGATTATTATAACCATTACTATATATGCGCCACAGGTACTTTGATTTGATTGACCAAACCTTTGATTTTCCTCAAGAAGGCTTCAAAGTTGTAGATGACGAATTGTATTTTTATGATATTCCTTTAATGGATATCATAAAACAATACGGCACCCCTTTAAAGATTTCGTATTTACCGAAGATAAGTTCTCAAATTCAAAAGGCAAAACGTTTGTTTAATGTGGCCATAGCTAAAGCGGATTACAAAGGCACTTATACCTATTGTTATTGTACAAAAAGCTCACATTTTTCGTTTGTACTTGAGGAGGCATTAAAAAATGATATTCATTTGGAAACGAGCTCAGGTTTTGATATTCCAATAGTAAAGAAGTTATATGAGAATAAGCATATTACCAAGCAAACCTATGTTATTTGTAATGGTTATAAACGTCCAAATTACTTGCAAGCCATTTCTGAATTGATTAATGACGGGTTTGAAAATGTTACTCCAATTTTAGATACAAAAGATGAGTTAAAATATTATGAAAAGGCGATAAAGAAACCTTGTAAAATTGGAATTAGAATAGCTGCCGAGGAGGAGCCTGATTTTGAGTTTTATACTTCTAGGCTGGGTATTAGAGCTAATGATATTGTAGAATTTTATCATACCAAAATAAAAGGCAGTAGTAAATTTCGATTAAAAATGTTGCACTTTTTTATCAATACAGGAATTAAGGATACTGCTTATTATTGGAATGAGTTAACCAAGTGTATTAATGTTTATTGTGATTTAAAAAAGGTTTGTCCTGAGTTAGATAGTATAGACATTGGAGGCGGCTTTCCTATTAAAACATCATTAGCTTTCAATTACGATTATGAGTATATGGCTGAGCAAATTGTGTTACACATTAAAACAATATGCAATGAAAATGGTGTTGACGAGCCCAATATTTTTAGTGAGTTTGGAAGCTTTACAGTTGGAGAAAGTGGTGCAACATTATACAGCATTATTGATCAAAAATACCAAAATGATAAAGAGTTATGGAATATGATAGATTCTTCATTTATCACCACATTGCCAGATACGTGGGGCATTAAGCAGCGCTTTATTATGTTGGCTATAAATAACTGGGATAAAGAATATGAAAAAGTAAATTTAGGAGGCTTAACATGCGACAGTGATGATTATTATAATTCGGAGGCCCACATTAATCAAATATTTTTGCCAAAATTAGATAAGAAAAAGCCACAGTATATTGGATTTTTTCATACGGGTGCTTATCAAGAATCGCTAGGCGGTTATGGAGGCATACAACATTGTCTAATACCAGCCCCAAAGCACGTGATAATTGATTTGGACGAAGATGGGGAATATTTCACTAAGTTGTTTGCAAAGGAGCAGAGTTACAAATCGATGTTGAAGATATTGGGCTATTAATTACCCCAAATCTAACTCCCTCTTCTAAGGCAGAGGGATTTTTTTATTTTCCACTGAAGACTTTTTGATTTCAAATTAAGGTGTTGACTTCTTATAATGCACAAAAAAAAGTCCTTTCAATTAGGAAAGGACTTTTTTAGATTTTGTTTAATTTAATAACAGTATTTGTTTTCTGATATTAATTTTGCAGCAACCATTCTGCGCGCTTCTTTTGCATTGAATGGTTCTGTTTTAGTAAAACGTTTTAAGCCCATTAGCATCATGCGCAATTCATCTCCCTCGGCAAAAGAATTGATGGCTTCTTTCCCATTTTTATTGATGCGATCGGCTGCATCGTTGAGGTAAACACGCATTATTTCTATTTGCTCTTTACAGTTATTTTCACCTTTTAGGGAACTCAATTTTTCGGCACGTAACAATACACTTTCTGAAACATACAAATCGATCATCATATCTGCAATGTTAATTAGTACTTCTTGCTCTTTAGAAAGCTCCATCATTAATTTTTGAGCTGCTGCTCCGGCCACCATTAATACTGCCTTTTTAAAGTTAGTAATATACTTTTTCTCTCTTGCAAAAGGCGCATCATCATCACTGCCAAATTCGGGAATACTCATTAATTCACCAGCTACTTTTTGTGCTGGGCCCATTAAATCAAGTTCACCTTTCATGGCTTTGCGGATCATCATATCTACAATTAGCATGCGGTTAATTTCATTAGTTCCCTCAAAAATTCGATTGATACGACTGTCGCGGTATGCTCTGTCCATTGGCGCTTCGGCACTGTAGCCCATACCACCGTATATTTGTACCCCTTCATCAACAACATAGTCCAATACTTCGCTACCAACCACTTTCATGATGGCAGCTTCAGGTGCAAATTGTTCAACACCTTTTAGTACAGCTTTTCCTCTTTCCAAACCTGATGCAACAAAATTATTTATGGCATCATCAATATTCTGCGTAGCTCGATATAAGGCACTTTCCATTGCATATATGCGAATTGCTTGCTCGGCCAATTTGAAGCGAATTGCTCCGTACTTTGCAATTGCACGACCAAACTGTTGGCGCTCATTGGCATAGTTAATTGAAATTGTTGAGGTACGTTTACATCCGCCAAGTGCAGCAGCAGCAAGTTTAATGCGGCCAACATTAAGGATATTAACAGCTATTTTAAATCCATTTTGCCTTTCCGACAAAAGATTTTCTACTGGTACTTTACAATCATTAAAAAATACCTGACGGGTGCTACTACCCTTAATTCCCATCTTATGCTCTTCTGGATTTAAACTGATACCACCAAAGCTTTTTTCAACAATAAAGGCACTTAAATTTTCATCGTCATCAATTTTAGCAAAAACTGTAAAAACCTCGGCAAATCCGCCATTGGTTATCCACATTTTTTGTCCGTTTAAGATATAATGCTTTCCATCGGCGCTCAAAACAGCTTTTGTTTTGCCACTATTGGCATCAGAACCTGAGTTTGGCTCTGTTAGGCAATAGCATGCTTTCCACTCACCACTGGCCAACTTAGGAATATATTTTTGTTTTTGAGCTTCATTGCCATAATATAAAATAGGTAAAGTTCCAATACCAGTGTGTGCAGAGATTGATACAGCAAAAGAATGTCCTGCACCCAATACTTCTGTGGCAAGCATTCCAGTTACAAAATCCTTTTCGAAACCTCCATACTCTTCGGGAACATTTAAACCAAGTAAACCCAATTCGGCAGCTTTATCTAAGAGTGATACAGTTAATCCCTCTTCTTGAGCATCGATACGATCTAAGTTAGGCCATACCTCTGAAGCTAAAAAATCAGTGCACGATTGTGCTATCATTTGTTGCTCTTCATTCCATTGTTCTGGAATAAAAATATCACTGGCTTGTGTGTCGCGGATTAAAAATTCACCGCCTTTTAATGGATTGCTCATATTGTTTTATTTTAGGACACTCAAATTAAAGTGTTTTAAATCACAATTAAAAGCATATCAAAAATAAATTTTTAAAATGTTAGCTTATTAAAAGCTTCATAAATTAATTAAGATATTACTTTTGCCTAGAACTTTAAAGATAAATAAACTTGAAAACAATACTTATTACAGGTGCAACCTCAGGGATTGGTGAAGCATGCGCTAATTTATTTTCTGAAAATGGCTATCAATTAATTATCACGGGCAGAAGAAAAGATAAATTGGAGAAATTAGCAGACAATTTAAGTTCACAATATAATTGTCCTGTTTTGGCTTTAAATTTCGATATCGCCGATCAAGTGGCCTGCGAAAATGCGATTAGTAATTTACCGTCTCAGTTTAAAAAAATAGATGTTTTATTAAATAATGCAGGTTTAGCCGCTGGGTTAAATCCTATACAAGAAGGGTTATTGAGCGATTGGGAAGCCATGATTGATATTAATCTAAAAGGTTTACTCTATGTTACTCGTTTGGTTGCGCCTGTAATGACTGCACAAAAATATGGACATATTGTTAACATTAGTTCTGTAGCGGGAAAGGAAAACTATGCTAATGGCAATGTTTACTGCGCCACCAAGCACGCAGTTGATTCACTTTCACAAACGATGCGTATTGACCTTTTGCAACATGGTGTTAAAGTTACCAATATAGCACCAGGCATGGTGGAAACAGAATTTAGTTTAGTTCGTTTTAAGGGCGATGAAAAAAGAGCCAAAAATGTTTATTCGGGTTTAATACCATTGAGTGCGCATGACATTGCAGAAGCTATTTATTGGGCTGTTTCTAGACCGGATCATGTAAATATAAGTGATATTGTTATTACACCAAAGGCTCAAGCAAATGCCACAACTACTTTACGCAAATAATTGTTTATGAAGATGAAAAATAGCTTACTTCCAATTTTTTTCTGTTTACTGTTTTTTATATCCTGCAAGAGCAAAACAGAGGTTGATTATATTATTTACAATGCTACTATTTATACCGTTGATAAAGTTTTCTCGAAGCAAGAAGCAATGGCTGTTAAAAACGGCAAAGTAGTTGCCACAGGCAGCAGTAAAAGTATTTTTGAATTGTATGATGCACCCTTGAAAACCGACTTAAATGGCAAGACTGTGCTGCCGGGTTTGTATGATGCTCATACTCATTTTTATTACTATGCGTTAGGTCTAAAAGAGGTTGATTTAGTTGGTACACGCTCTTTTGAACAAGTGATTTCAACGGTTGTTGATTTTGCTCGAAAAAGCAAAACGCCATGGATAAAAGGGCGTGGTTGGGATCAAAACGATTGGAAAGAGAAGGAATTTCCTAGCAAGGATAGCTTAGATATTTTATTTCCAGATAAACCAGTTTTTTTGGCTAGAATTGACGGTCACGCTGCTTTGGCAAATCAAAAGGCTTTAGATATAGCAGGTGTTACTGCTGATTTAAGTATTGAAGGAGGTGTTTTTGAGACAAAGTTGGTTAACGGCAAAAAAATATTAACAGGTATTTTAGTTGATAATGCTGTAGATTTTGTGAGCAAGCATATTCCTGAGCCAACTAGTAACGAAAAACTTGAAACTTTGATGGAGGCGCAGCGTAATTGTTTTGAAGTTGGTTTAACATCGGTGGTTGAAGCTGGCATCACTAAAAAAATTGTTGAATTTATTGATAGTTTGCAAAGCACTGGCCAATTAAAAATGAAAATTTATGCGATGCTAAAACCTGATGCATTGAACTTTGAATATTACATAAAAAACGGACCTGTTTTTAAAGATAAATTAACTGTAAATTCGTTTAAGATTTATGCTGATGGCGCTTTGGGCTCGAGAGGCGCTTGCCTTTTAAGTGCGTATAATGACAAAAAAAAAGAAATTGGATTTTTACTTTCGCACCCAGATACTTTAGAAGCATATGCTAAAAAAATAGCTGCATCAAAATTTCAAATGAATACACATTGTATAGGAGATTCTGCCAATCGATTTATTTTGAATTTATACAATAAGGTTTTAGGCAACAATACAGATAGGCGATGGAGAATAGAACACGCACAGGTAATCAATGAATTAGATTTTGCAAAGTTTGCGATCAATAAAATTATTCCATCGGTACAACCAACACATGCTATTTCTGATATGTATTGGGTTTATGACAGACTAGGAAAAGAAAGAACTAGTAATGCTTATGCCTATAAAAAATTGATTGAGCATGCAGGTATGATTGCAGGAGGGAGTGATTTTCCGGTGGAAGGAATTAATCCGTTTAGAGGGATTTATGCGGCTGTTGTTCGACAAGATTTAAAGAGAATACCAGCCAATGGTTTTGAGCCAAAAAATAAAATTAGCAGAGAAGAGGCAATTAAAGCTTTTACTATTTGGGCAGCCTATGCAGGTTTTGAAGAAAAAATAAAAGGTAGTTTAGAAGCAGGAAAGGCTGCTGACTACATAATTATAGATAAAGATGTTATGCAATGCAATGAATATGATATTCCGTACATAAAAGTATTGAAAACATATAGTGATGGCGTGCAAGTTTTTTAAACTATTTTATAGTTGTTGATGTATAAGTTATTTTTTCTAAATCAAAGTTATACTATGAAGTTGCATTTACTTGCTTTGTTAACATTAACCTTTGTTTCATTTAAAATAGATGATCAAGAATGGGATAGAGCCACAATAGCAAAATGCAAAACAGCAAAAGACACTGATTATCTTACTGCTGAAGAAAAGGGTGTAATTTTTTATATAAATTTAGTAAGAGTAAATCCGAAATTATTTGCTAAAACTTATTTGAGAAATTATTTGGATACTGCGGCAATTGAAAAGAGTATCTATTTAGAAAGTTTAATTAAAGAGCTCGAAAGTATGTCGTCAATCGATGTAGTTGAACCAAAATATGATTTGTATGAAGAAGCAAGGAAACATGCTACAGATATGGGGATACAAGGAAAGACAGGTCATATTTCTTTAAAAGGAGAGAGTTATGGGAAAAGAGCAAGTAAGCTTAGTAATAGATACTTAATGGCTTTGGAAAACTGTCAATACGGTTATAGTGATGCACTAAGTATTGTTATAGATTTATTGATTGATGAGGATATTCCTGATTTAAGTCACCGAAAATCGTTATTGAATAAGGAAGTAAAGTACGTTGGAGCATCAATTAGAAAACATAAAGTATATGGTTACAACTGTGTTATTGAAATGGGATACGAACTAAAACAACCCTAATTGCTGATAAATTTTAATATCACGATTTAAAACTTAATGTAGCTTTAAACTATTCGAAAAAAATAAGATATTTGCTTCTTATTTAAAGATTAAACCCCCTTATGAAATACAATATTCATGGAAAATGATAAAGTATATTTTCCTGGACTAAATGGATTAAGATTTTTTGCAGCTTTTTCTGTTGTGGTTACACATATTGAATTGGTAAAGCATTTTAAAGGATATCCTACGTTATGGGTTGAAAATACCTCGGATGAACTTACCTTAACTCATATTCTGCAAAAAATTATCTTCCACGCAGGTGGCTTAGGTGTATATTTCTTCTTTGTATTGAGTGGATTTTTAATTACATATTTATTACTTGTAGAAAAAGGCAAAACAGGAACAGTAGCGGTTAAAAAATTTTACTGGCGAAGGGTGCTTAGGATTTGGCCGCTGTATTATTTGATAGTAATTCTTGGCTTTTTTGTTATCCCATATATCACTACAGGTGGATTTAACTTTACGAACAAAGAACTTAATGAACATTACGGATTAAATCTTTTTTTATACTTAATAATATTTCCCAATATAGCGCATTCAATGTTTAATCCAGTGCCTTTAATAAGCCAAACATGGTCAATAGGTGTTGAGGAACAATTTTATTTGATATGGCCTGTTTTGGCTAAAAAAGCTAAAAGTGTTTTCAATATGTTGATGCTTGTATTTTTTGTGATGATTGGGATTAAAGTTTTGATTTTATTGATGTTTAAATTGGGTTTAGGAAATCCAACTTTGGTGATAATAAAAAAGTTTTTTGCAATGAGTAAAATTGAATGTATGACAACTGGTGGTATGGGAGCATTTTTTCTATTTAAATATCCAAAAAAATTCAAGAGTATTGTGTACCATCCTGTAATTTTGCCTTTAGCTTTAATTGCAATTCCTTTTTTAATATTGTATACTCCGGCTTTAGTGCAAGATGGAGTGCACTTGGTTTACAGTGTAATATTTTTATTAATTATTGCCAATGTTTCGGGCAATCCCAAATCATTTTTAAAGTTAGAAAATAGGGTATATAATTTCCTTGGTAAAATTTCGTACAGTATTTATATGTATCATTTTATGCTAATACCGGCCATGTTTTATTTGTTCAAACAAATCGGCATCGAACCTTCTAATGAATTCTTGCCTCAATTATTAATGTATACAGTTATAACAGCTGTATCTATATTTGTATCATGGCTTTCTTTTACCTTTTTTGAAGGTTGGTTTTTGAAACTTAAATCAAAGTACACGATTATTAAAAGTGGCTCACATTAAATTATGAAAATAGTTACTCAATACCGTGCTTTTTTGTTTATACTTTCATTTATAGAAGGAGCATCGGTAATGAGTGCTGAGTTGATTGGGGCCAAAATGCTTGCGCCTTATTTTGGATCTTCTTTGTACGTGTGGGCCACAGTGATGGCAGTTACTCTGGGTGGTTTGGCTTTAGGTTATTTTACGGGAGGTTTTTTTGCTGAGAAAAACAGGAATAATAATTTTCTTTTTTATATAGTTTTAGCGGCAGCTATTTTTACAGCATTTATGCCACTTAGCTCACAGCTGATTTTGTTTATCACTGCCAATCTGCCTTTGTTGACTTCGATAATTGTTTCTACCATACTTTTTCTGATGCCACCTGTTTTTTTAATGGGAATGGTTTCGCCATTAATTATCGAGAGGTTAAGTGATGATACAAATAATGCGGGTAAAATTTCGGGAAGTATTTATGCTATTTCTACCTTGGGTGGTATTATTGCCACTTTTGCGATGGGTTTTTTTATTATACCTAATTTTGGATTAATAAAACCTGCCTACTACACTGGACTTTGTTTGGCTATTTTGCCTTTGATAGCGATTGTAAATTATCCTAAAAAAGCAGTTGCAGTATTATTGTGTTTTGTCCTTCTCGGAAGTTATTTTAATAAAGAAAGTATTGCTAATTCTGATATAAAAATTCTTTATCAAAAAGAAGGTATTTTAGGACAAATAATGGTGGTTGATTATCCTGTTTATGAAGCTCAATCAAGCCCAAGTTATTACATTAGAATGATGCTTTTTAACAGGGTTATTCAAGCAATTAATAATAAGCACGATAGCGTAAATACTTATTTTTCGTATGTTCCATTGATGGTGAGTGAAAGTGTGAATCAAGTAAAAAGTGGAAATGTATTGTTGCTTGGTCTTGGTGGTGGATGTGTTGCAAACGAGTTAATTAAGAATAATTTTGAAGTTGATGTTGTTGAATTAGATGAACGAGTTGTTGTTGCAGCTAAAGCATATTTTGAATTGAACCCTAAAGTGAATTTATTTTTAGATGATGCTCGAAGATATATTAATAATGCTAAAAAGAAATACGACCTCGTTATTTTTGATGTGTTTAAAGGAGAGGAGAATCCTGCGCACATTATTACACAGGAAAGTTTAGAAGCGGTAAAGAAATCCCTAAATAATGGTGGTATGATTGTGCTTAATGGATACGGTTTCAGGAGTGGTCATAGGAGTGATGGAATAAAAGCTATCGTTAAAACAATTCAAAATGCAGGTTTTTATACAAATGTACTTTCAAGCGCTGCAAAGGAAGAAGAAAGTAATTTGCTTGTTTTTGCTAAAAAAAATAAATTTAATACCAAAAAAATGGGATTTATTTTTTCTGAGAATGAAATTGCTGCAGCGCCTATTCTTACTGATGATCAACCAATATTAGAGTTGCTCAACAAAGAGGCAGTAGCAGCATGGAGAACAGCTTACATTGCCACTGCAATTAAAGATTTTAATCGAAGAAACATACCTTTATTTAATTAAAAACTTAGGAGTAGGTTTTTAATTTATTGGACTTGTTTAATAAGTGTTTTTTACTGCTCATATTTGTTGCATAGCTAATAATATGGATAGTTTAAACCAAATTCCTTATTAGAAATTTACTCAACTTTATTTTACTTCAATCTGAGGCACCTACTCCCATTTTAAAATTCAAAATAGCCCGCTATTCTTTCAATCAAAAATAGTCCGAGAGCACTTGGTATTATTTTGCGATTTAGTTGATAACGATTCTTACTGCGTAAATTGGGAATACTTGCCTTAAATTATTTTAATGGAAGTGAAAAGTTAATTGCAATCAAACGAACGAAATGTTGCAGATAGGTATTGAGCTTTAAAAATTAACTAATACATTTGTGAAACAACTTTTAAAATCTATAAAATGATAAATGAATACATAAATAGCCACAAACAGCGTTTCTTAGATGAACTTTTTGAATTATTAAGAATTCCATCGGTAAGTGCAGATCCAACATATAAGAATGATGTTATTAATACCGCTGATGCTGTTGCCAGCTCACTAAAAAAAGCTGGTGCTGACAAAGTAGAAATATGTGCTACTGAAGGCTACCCAATAGTGTATGCCGAAAAAATGATTGATGCTTCAAAACCAACCATTTTAGTTTATGGTCATTACGATGTTCAACCAGCAGACCCTTTAGATTTATGGCATTCAAAACCATTTGATCCTGTGGTTAAAAATGATAAAATTTATGCTCGAGGAGCGTGTGATGACAAGGGACAAATGTTTATGCATGTAAAGGCATTTGAAGCGATGATTCAAACGAATACTTTGCCTTGCAATGTAAAGTTTATGATTGAAGGCGAAGAAGAAGTTGGGTCAACCAATCTTGGTATTTTTGTAAATAAAAACGTAGAAAAACTAAAGGCAGATATTATTTTAATTTCTGATACGGGTATCATTGCTAATGACATACCATCTATTACAGTTGGTTTAAGAGGATTAAGTTATGTTGAAGTTGAGGTAACAGGTCCAAACAGAGATTTGCATTCTGGCCTTTATGGCGGTGCAGTGGCCAATCCCATCAATATTTTATGCCAAATGATTGCACAGTTAAAAAACGATAAGAACCACATTACAATTCCTGGTTTTTATGATGATGTAGAAATTTTAAGCGGTGAAGAACGCGCTGAGATGGCCAAGGCTCCATTTAATTTAGATGCATATAAGAAGGCGCTTGATTTAAGTGATATTCATGGTGAAGAAGGTTACTCGACTAATGAAAGAACCTCTATACGTCCAACTTTAGATGTAAATGGTATTTGGGGAGGTTATACGGGTGAAGGTGCTAAAACAGTAATTGCTTCCAAGGCTTACGCCAAAATTTCGATGCGTTTGGTTCCACATCAAAATAGTGATAAAATAACAGCTTTGTTTGCAGATTATTTTTCAAAAATTGCACCTCCATCTGTTAAAGTTAAGGTAACACCACATCATGGAGGAGAGCCAGTAGTAACACCAAGTAATTCTATTGCATACAAGGCGGCGTCAATGGCTATGGAAGCCACCTTTGGCAAAAAACCTGTTCCAGTGCGCAGCGGTGGGAGCATTCCTATTGTTGCCATGTTTAAATCTGTACTTGGCTTAGATTCGGTTTTATTAGGTTTTGGTTTAGATTCAGATGCCATACATTCGCCAAATGAGAGTTACGGTTTATTCAATTTCTATAAGGGTATAGAAACTATTCCTCATTTCTATCAAAACTTTAGCGAACTTTACAAAAAATAATACAAAATGAAACGTAGGAATTTTATTAGAAATACTGGATTAGGGATTGCAGGATTGGCGCTCAGCAATAGTATTTACGGTAAAGATTTATCTACAAGGAAGTCGTTAAACGTTTTTATTTTAATGAGTGGTGGTGTTTGCTTTAATGATATTATTGGGTTTGAAAATAATCATTCCTTAAAGCTATTTGATGATTATGCTAATATGGCATTAAATTGCAGAACTAATGTAAATTATACAGGCCAAAGTATGGAACATACAGCAGCCATGATTACTGTTCTGCAGGCTTTTAAAGATGATTCTGTAAAAAATATATTTATTAGTAATAAGCATTCCGAAGTAACGCATGCAGTAAAAAACTCTTTGTTGCCAATTTCGGTAATTCATACAAATTCAAAAGGTATTTTAGAACCTTACAGAAATGATGCTGCGGTTTTTGAAAAAGCCTACGAGTATTTTGAATGGCCTAACAATTTAAACCTCATATTAAACTTGGAGGATACTGATATAGCTCATTGCAACAGCGGAAGCTACTTTGAAGTGTTAGCGCATTATCATTTGGAGATTAAAAAACTATGTAATTTTTTAAATACATCTGATCTTAGGGGTAATTTTAACACGACAATTAATGTAGCATCTACAATTGGACGCAATGGCTTTAAAAATGAACTGCATAATGAGTTAAACCAAGGAGGAACTGACCATTATGACCCAAGTGCGAGAGCACTTTTTAGCTTAAGCATGAGTTGTTCTGCTACAGCGCAAATTAGTTTTGATTACTCTAGCTATGATAGCAAAGATTTATTTAGTTCGCTTTATTTAGGATAAGATTTTATTTAACAATTCTTGTAAGTAGTTAATTACAGCTTGGCCAACTTCTATTAATATGCTGCGTAATAGGCCTAAACTAAAAACATTATACCATGTTTAACAAGAAATTTTTGAGCTCCTTTTTTTTTATTACAATAGTTCTTCTGAGTATTAGTTCATGTACATTTAAAGAAGTTGAATTTAAGAAAGTAGAATCTTTTAAATTGCTCAGCACCGATAGCAAAGGAGCGGTGGTTGAACTATTTATTCTTTTGAAAAATCCCAATAAAATGGCTATTACTGTATCTGATTTAGATATGAATGTAATGGTAAATCAAACCAATATTGGAAAAATAAAATTGGCGGAAAAGGTAAAAATTAATGCACGCAGTGAAAAGGCTCATCGTTTTGTTATAAAGGCAAATTACAGTGATCTTGCTGTGGGTGGTTTTTCCTCTTTACTTTCCATTATTATGTCAAAAAAGGTAAATCTTACCTGCAATGGTAATATTACAGCAAAGGCACTTGGTGTATCTAAAAAAATGCCAGTTGATTTTAAGGGCGATGTGCCGCTTAGCTACTTTTCAAAGTAAACAATCATAAAATAAATTTTGAAAGTTGGTATTTATTTCAGAATTTGGCGAAACAAATAGAAAATACTCTCTTATGAAATCCTTTAAAATAAATAAAATTTTAGTTCCTGTTGATTTATCAGCGAACAGTTTGTTGGCTCTTGAGCATGCCACCTTTATGGCAAAACTATTTAAAGCAGATTTGATTTTAGCGCATGTAATGGAAACAAAGGTTGCCAAATTAGATTTAGGAACTTTTACTGCATCTGATAAAAAATATGCCGAGCAAATAATTAATGAAAAGTTGGGTGCTCTGGCTACTGAGCTTAAAATT
This sequence comes from uncultured Bacteroidota bacterium, assembly GCA_903831265.1. Taxonomy (GTDB): domain Bacteria; phylum Bacteroidota; class Bacteroidia; order UBA4408; family UBA4408; genus CAIKXD01. Next base: position 22,101 of record CAIKXD010000256.1, on the reverse strand, counting down.
AAGGTAGGAGGAAAGGTAACCTATTTGATTAAAGCAGGTAAAATTGCAAAGGGTATTTCTGATGCTACTATAGAAAGCAAGGCAGATGTTATAATTATGGGAACCCATGGTGTAAGTGGCTTTGAAGAGTTTTTTATGGGTAGTAATGCATTTAGAGTTGTTACAGAGGCAAAAGTTCCTGTAATTACAGTGCAAACGCATGCTTCAAAACTTGGTTTTGAGAATATACTTTGTCCAATTGATAGTTCAGATCCTTCGAGAGAGAAAGTTCGTTATGTGCTTGAGTTGGCAAAAAAATATAATTCAAAAGTGCATATCTTAGGCATTTTAAGTGTAGATGATGATGATGCCGCCTTGTTACTAGACAAAAAATTAGAGCAAGTGGAGAAATATTTTGCCAAGCACGAAATTAATTATTCTATGGAAATGGTGGAAGGTGAGAATCTTGCGACGGTTACAATGAAATATGCAAAAAAGCGAAAAAGTGATCTTATTGTAATAATGACCGAACAAGAAGAAAATTTTTCAGGAATTTTAATGGGTCCTTATGCGCAACAAGTGGTCAATCATTCAAAGATTCCGGTTTTAAGTATTACACCAAATCCTGCAGGATTTATTGATAACAAGCTATCTGCGGGGAGTTAATTTATACATATCTTATCGTTAAAAAAGCTGTCCTCTAAAAGGCAGCTTTTTTAATTTATAGCCAATCGTCATACCTTTAGTATCGTCTTGCTGAACTTGTTGATCAGTATAATTAGAGTTCAATAAGTTAAATACATAGTTTCTGATTTCAAATAAAGAAATAATACCAATTGTATTTATTAAATAGCCCAAAGCTGTTTAATAAATTTACAATGGTTAATGCCGATACAACTTGAAATTAGTACAATAAGGCTTGGCCGCAATTGGACTAAATTGAAAGTGTAATCGGTATAAAACAAATTCTTTTGGTTTTGTTTTTAGGGTGTCAATTAAAAAGTTTACAGATAGTTATGAAAATGCGGTTAAAGTTAACCTTTACCAATAGGTGTAAAGTTTCAACAAAAAAATAAAAAGATATTTTTTTGTGAAAATAATTATATATTTGCCCGAAACAATTTAAACCAACTTATATGAAAAAATTACTTTTTAGTTTGGCATTTTTTACGTGCCTGTTTGCAACAAATTTGGCTTCGGCTTCAACCTATAAAGTTGACGAAGCTGCAGTAGATCAATTATTTTCTGCTTCAGACGATGTTACCTTTACTGCTTCTGAAGAGGCTTATGCTTTAATGAATCCTTCAACACAAGCGGTAACTAAAGGTGATAAAACTGTAGGCGGATACTTACTTCGTGCATTCTTTTGTGGTGAATTTGCTTTACACCGTTATTATATGGGTACAGGTGGAAAACAATTATTTTGGTACTATTTCTGTATTCCAGTTGTGGGAGGTGTAACTGCTTGTGTAGATTTCTGGTGGGTTGTATTCAAAGGATCAGATGCTATGAATAAGTATGCTGACAACAGTAAGTTTATCGTTTGGACTGGAAACTAGATTTCAGTATTTAATTAATAAAAAAAGCACCATTAATCATTAATGGTGCTTTTTTATTTTCATTATTTCCTCTTAGCCTATTTTTTTAAAAGTTTAATTTCGTATTCTTTTGTAGAACACCAATTTTAAGTATTCTTATTTGCTTATTTAAGTATACTTTACCATTGCAATTAAACTGCAAATCCTATATTTACAGAAAAATATACACATGCAAAATAAGGCCGTAATTATTGGTTCAACAGGATTAATAGGGAGCTATTTACTTGAATATTTACTCAATAATGAAAAATACACGCAGGTAATTGCATTTGTTAGAACACCTTTGCCTTCAAAAAATAATAAATTAACCTACATTGAAACTGATTTTAATCATTTAGATCAGATTGCTTCACATATTAATGGCTCCTGTCTTTTTATTTGCATAGGTTCTACCATGGCTAAAGCAGGCTCCAAGGAGTCGTTTTTAAAGGTTGATTACGATATACCAGTTAATGTGGCTCATATTGCCAAAAAAAATGGGGTAGCCTCTTGTGTGGTTGTATCTTCATTAGGAGCCAATGCAAATTCAAATAATTTTTACTTGCAAACCAAGGGTAAAATGGAACAAGCCATTGAAAAACTGGGATTTCAAAAAACTGTTTTCATGCGTCCTTCTTTACTTTTTGGGGCCAGACAGGAATTTCGTTTAGGTGAACTCATTGGTAAGTTTATAATGAAAGTTTTAGTTCCAATATTTTTAGGTCCTTTTAAAAAATATCGAGGCATTCATGGTCAAATAGTTGCAAAAGCAATGCTTAAAGTTTCATTACAAGAAATTACAGGCGTAAAGAAATTGGAAAGTAACGAAATCGAAATTCTTTAGTGTAACAATTGATTTGGTGCATCTTTATAGAACTATTGACAGGTTCACATTACACATTATTTTGGAACTTAAAATATAAACAAGTATTAAAAATATAACTGTTTAAAAACCTTTCAAAGTATTTTGAAATAATAACATTTGCTCGTTGTTTTTTTTTATATAATTACATTAAATTATTTAGCCTAAATGAGTACAACTAATTTTAAGACTACTATATTGTTTTTAGCCGCGGCAATACTATTTTTAACCATTTCTTCTTGCCGTACGCATAATGGTAGGGCTTGTCCAAGTTATGGAAGTGCAGTTAAAGTAGAAAAGCAAGCTTAACTCTTTTAGTAAACCAAAGCTAAATGTTGTTTTACAAAACTAGTAATTTCCTTGATAAGCCAGTAGTTCCAATTTGATTTTAAAACTATACCAATAACTTTAAAATCGTACATTGGTAAATGTCGATCGGAAATAGTTTGTGACAAATGCCGTGAAACAAATTTGGGCCATTATTTATTTTACATCGGCATAAATTACTCGGGTATAACACCAGTATTTTTGAATACCTCAGTTCCGATACTGTAGGCGGTAAAGTTTTTATTTTTTTTGATAATTCTAAATTTATTCACAGCCTTTCCTATGTTTATTTTAGTCCAATTTTTTCCACCATCATTTGTTTCATAAGAACTGCTCATACCTCCAACCCAACCATAATTGTTGGTAACAAATCCAACACCAAATTCGCGACAAGCAAAATCATTGTTTAATAAAATTTCACTCCAGGTTTCGCCTCCATCAATGGTTTTAGCAATATATCTTGTATTGGCTAAAGAATCTGGATTGTAACTTTGTATGGTTGCATATCCGGTCATTCTGCTGGGGAACGAGCACTTCCAGGTGAGTTCAAAATTACGTTTGCTTTGATATTTATTTTGCCAGCTTAAGCCACCATCTTTGGTCATTAAAATAAGTGCATTTGTTTTTTCTAGGTCATCACTGCTTGCTGCACATATAATGCCTTCATCTGCATTAAAAAATTTAACATCTAAAATAAAAGCGCACGTTGCATTCATTTCCATTGATTTAAATGAAGTGCCACCATCAGTTGATTTAATTATTCCAGAAGGCCCTCCAACTCTGCCTGCAGCTACAATTTGAATTTTATAATCTAAAACGCCTGAATTTATATACGGTATTTTTAAAATATCGATAGCACAAATACCTTTAATGTATGGGCCATTATAACTTACAGGCTGCCATGAATTGCCTCCATCTTTGGTTTGATATAATGGAATTGTGTCTGTTACACCCGGAAAATAATCGGTTCCAATGTTACCAACATAGCCATTCATGCTATCCACAAATCCAATACATCTGAAAAAAGTTCCGGGCTTTTTAAAAACTTCAGCCCAAATTTGACCTCCATTATATGTTTTAAATATTTGTCCGGAGCCATTTACGTACCAACCAAGATTTTCATCAATAAAAAATATATCATCTTGCTTGCCTTTGTAATTCGGGGCAGTTTCACATTTTTTCCATTGTGAAAAGGTCTGAAATGGTAATATAAATAAGATGATTGTTAAAATAAAATAGCTGTATTTCATGAAATGTTTTTAATGATAAAGTTACGTGCTGGGTTGCAAATATAATATAAGCAACATCATGCTGTTTCATTTATAAATTTTTCAGAAAACAAAGAATTCTGCTATTTTTTATTTTATTATCGATACAGTTTTAGTAATAACTTTTTCTTGCGCTACCAGCTTTATCAGATACTGACCATAATATAAAGTTCTCGTATCAAAATATGCAATGGTGCTGCCTTGATATATAATCGTACTTTGAATTTGTTTACCCAACAGATCATACAATTCAACGCTTATATTTTGTTTGCATAAATTATTTAGTTGCACAGCAATAAATTCTGAAGCAGGATTTGGATAAACGCTTAATTGAATCTCATTTGGGAAAATATCATTAACACTGGTAGTGGATGGGGTATAGGTACTCACAGTTTCTGTAATTGAAGTAACTTTTGCGGCAGTTTTTACACCATAAAATGTTGGTCCCACAACATAAGGATATGCAGAATTCCAGTTGGCATCAACAGTTGCAAAATAACAATAAATACCATTAGGATAATCGGGTGTTACGCAAAATCTACCGTTGTGCTCATCAAGGTAATCTGGTGTTGCTGTTGAAGTAGTATTGTATTGATAATCTTCTCTAAAATAACCTAATGGGTATGTAGTACTAACTATTGGTCCAGAGCTTACTGCGGCGCCTGTTGGACTTGTTGTACGTGTTGTGATATTGCGTAATGAATAACTCGATTTAATTCTTGTAATTCCTCCAGTGCCATCGGCATTTTTGTATCCATAGGCGCCATAAATAGGAAAGCCATCATAAGCAAATCCAATAAGCGGTGAGTGAACTGTGCTATCAATAGCATACAAACCATCAGCAGGATATAAATCACAAATATTAGAAATAGTAACCAAATCTAAATTAAAGGCACTTGGATTTTGATGATGATGATAATTACCCATGGCAGGATGAGCTTTGGAACAATCAAAACCCGGTCTTTCAGCAGGAATGGCATCACGATTCCAATCGTTTACAGCTCCCATTCCACCCGGACATGGAGGATTTCCCGGACCACCGCAAAGTGCATTAGTTGTTGCATTCCAAGCAACTCCATCGCGATAATCGAATAAAGCTACACCATTTATAAATACACCAATATTACCACCATTAGTTGCCGTTGGTGTTCCAGTATTTTGAACCGGATTTAAAGGGAATTTGAAAATAGCATTTTGATCGGTCGCTAAAGAAGGATTGCCATCTAAAAAAGGACCAGTAACATATGTTGGAATACCATGAGTACTTGCATATACCCAATTGGTTGAGTATTGCACTGTTTGCACATTGGCAACTACTGCATCAACAATAGGTGTAGAATTGCCATTCACATAATGACGACCAGTAATGGTGGTGTTTTGTAACCAACTAGTGATGGCAGGATTTGTTTGTGCCCAAGCACATGAACTAGCTAAAAGTAATGCTAAAAATGTTCTTCTAATTTTCATTTGTTTCATTTTGTTTTTCAAATATATTAATGTTTGATTAATTTTATACATGCTTGATTTTTTTGAGATAACTTTAAGAAGCAGATCCCTACTGGTAATTCGCTAAAGTCCTGTCCAGAAATATTATTACCCCTATATATAACTTTACCATAAGCATTTTACAGTATGGCAAGTTCATTAAGTTTATTATTATTTAGATAAATAGTTTTTTCAAATGGATTTGGAAATACTTCTAAGTTTTGATCTTTTATGTTATTGTTGCCAACATTCGTATTGCAGTAATTTCCGGCACCTACAAGTGTAGTTAACTCCGAACAGAGATAATTATAGATTTGCGCATTAACTATGCTGCCAGTTGAAATGAACAGGGTAATTAAAATGAATAGTTTCTTCATAAGATTTATTTGATTATTTATCAAAGTAAAAATGGAACAAAAAAAAATATCCTCATTAAAATTAAGGTAAATAAGATTTATTTGTCGGAGAAAGAATACAACATGATCTATTGGCGCATTGCATATTTTTTGAATCTTTGATTATCTTTGGAATTTTAAAAGTAAAAATATAACCGCTATGAAATATACAGCCATTAATCCAGCCCTCTTTATTGATAATAGAAATCGTTTTGTAAAACATTTATTACCCAACTCAGTTGCTATTTTTAACTCTAATGATGTTATGCCAACCAATGCGGACGGTCACATGGGATTTAAACAAAATACAGATTTATTTCACCTTTGCGGGATTGATCAGGAAGATAGTATTTTAGTGATTGCACCTGATGCTCGAGACATTGCACACAAACAAATTTTATTTTTAAAAGAAACCAACGAAACCATTGCAATATGGGAAGGGCATAAATATACCAAAGATGAAGCATTTCAAACTTCGGGTATTAAAACTGTGTATTGGCTAAGTCAGTTTGAAACTATCTTAAATAGTTTAGTTTGTGAAGCGGAAAATATTTACCTAAATACAAATGAACACTTACGTGCTGTAATTGAAGTTGAGAGTCGTGATGCACGCTTTATTAAATGGTGTAAAGAAAAATATCCTTTGCATAATTTCAAGCGTTCGGCTCCTATTATGAAAACTGTTCGCGCCATTAAAAATGAATACGAAGTGGCGCTAATACAAGAAGCTTGTAACATCACAGCTAAAGGTTTTGACAGATTATTACATTTTATAAAACCTGGCGTTACCGAATATGAAATTGAAGCGGAATTAATACATGAATTTGTTCGCAACCGTTCAAATGGTTTTGCCTACGGCCCAATTATAGCAAGTGGTGCAAGTGCTTGTGTTTTACATTATGTTGATAATAATAAAGCTTGCAATGCAGGTGAAGTTATTTTGTTAGATGTAGCAGCCGAATATGCAAACTACGCTAGTGATTTAACAAGATGTGTGCCTGTAAGTGGTAAATTTACACCACGTCAAAAAGAGGTTTATAATGCTGTACTGCGCGTTTTGAAAGCTGCTACAGAAATGTTGGTGGTTGGCAATTACGTTGAACAATATCATAAAGAAGTTGGAAAATTAATGGAGCAAGAATTAATAGGTTTAGGTTTGTTAGATGCAAACGCGGTCGCAAATCAAAATCCCAATGCCCCATTATATAAAAAGTACTTTATGCATGGCACTTCTCACTTTTTAGGATTAGATGTACATGATATTGGCGATTTTAAAAAACCTATTGAAGCTGGCATGGTGTTTACCTGCGAGCCCGGCATTTACATACCTGAGGAAGCACTTGGCATTCGTTTGGAAAATGATATTTTAGTAACAGTAAATGGTCCAGTAAATTTAATGGCTCATATTCCAATTGAAGCCGATGAAATTGAAATTATAATGGCTGGTAAAAAGGGAGCTATTGCTTAATAATTTTATATGCTGTTTGCTGATTTTAGGGGAGGAAAAGTACATTATCGTGTTGAAGGTAAAGGTAGAGCAATTGTGCTATTGCATGGCTTTTTAGGCAGCATGCAAATTTGGGAAAATCTAGTTGCTTCATTAAGTAAAAGATATAAGGTGGTAATGATCGATTTACCCGGACATGGTAAAACCGAAAACTTTGGTTATGTGCATAAAATGGATTTGATGGCTGAGGCTGTTAAAGCCGTGCTAAATAATTTGCAATTAAGAAGATATGTTTTAATTGGACATAGCATGGGAGGCTATGTTGCGATGGCTTTTGCCGAAAAGTATATGGACAATTTAAGAGGAGTAGTTTTATTTCATTCAACTGCTATTGCTGATAGCGATGAAAAGAAAGCGGGGAGAGATAAAGCGATTAAAGTGGCAAAGAAAAATAAAGAAAAATACTTGAAAGAATCGGTAAAGAAATTATTCTTTCCAACCAATATTAAAAAGCATCCCGAACTTTTAATAAAAGCCATCTCTATTGCTCACAATACTTCAGTGCAAGGTATTGTGGCCGCCATTGAAGGTATGAAGCAGCGTAGAAATACAGAGGTAGTGTTGCAATTTTGTAATTGCCCTGTACTATTTATTGCAGGCTTGCATGATTTGTTATTGCCTTTAGATTTGCATCAACATCAGTTTAAACTTCCTAAACAGCATCAACTAATTTTGTTGGAACATAGCGCTCACATGGGTTTTTATGAAGAACCAGAAGTTGTTATTAAAGGCATGCTTCCTTTTTTAAGAAATTGTTTTGGGCCTTTGGAAGAATAATTAAATTTCTTTGGTTGCAGTTTTATTTCCTTTAAACAATGGTTTTCCTTGCAAAGCTTGCTTTAATGTTAATGTAGCTAAAAGCCCGTATATAATGGCAGTTAAAACTGTAACTTTTGTATTTTTAAATATATAAAACGATAAAAAAGGTAATACTTGTAAAGCATGCATGCCTATAAAATGCGCAATACGCGGGTCGCCAAATTTAGTGCTCCAATTTAAAATAGGCAAACCTGCACCACCATCTGGACCTCCTATGGTATGCGTTAATTTAGAACCCATCACAAAACCTTCAAAAGAAAATATTACAAAAATAATAATGCCTAAACGTATTGACCATAAGTAATAAGTTGGCAAATCAGAAAAGTTTCCTTTAAAAAATAAAATGCCAACATAGGCAGTGTAAATGGTAACAGCTGTGGCTGCAAAGGCCATTAGTGAATACATTGATGCGTAAAATGAATTACTTACATTAAAATGAGAAAGCTGTCCGCGAGAGGCTTGAATAGCAATGTATACAATTTCAAAGCCCAATAAAATAATAATAGCCCAATTAAATAAGTTAATATTAAATTGTGGCAAATAGTAGCAATACCAGGCCATTGCCCAAGCATACAAAAAAGTGGAGAATGCAAACTTAAAAGGCTTATACCATGCATTAACGTTAAATACCTGTGTTGTGCTAATTTTAGTTAGCCCTAAAAATAGCATTGAAAATAGTAAGCAAATGAGTCCGAAATAAAATAAGGTTTCATTTCTCGATTTTAGTTCTTGTATAAACACTTGCATACTTTTTAGATTTGTTAGCGTGTAAATAAAACAATTGTAAATGTAAATTTCAAAAAAAAAGCTGCAAATTTTGCAGCTTTTTTTTCATCCATTACTATTAAAACTAAACATTAATTTACCGTAGTGATGGTTTCATCATTACTGATATTAAAATTAATAAGGATGCTGTTTTCTGTGGCTTTATTTTTTTTGTGATGTTTGTGTGGTAATGGCAATTTTAATTTTGGATGATGCTCACCTTTAGGCTCATGATGCGGTGGACGATTTCCTTGGCAACTATCAGCTGGTGCAGTAGTTAATGCAACAGCATCGCTTCCAACAAAATTTAAAGCTGGTGTATATACCAATTGCATATTGCCAGAAGCATCTGCAGTAATGCTTGTAGTTGCATTTTGAGAAGAAGCTTGAGTAATTCTATAGGTTTGTTTTCCCATTATCGCAGGTAAGGTATAAGTGTAGGTTTGATTTGCTTTTAATTCAACGGCCACAGTTGATTCAGTAGCAGCAATAGGAGTGTCTTCCGACTTTTTACATGATTCAAATACAGTTAAACAAGTTAACATTAGGGCGGTAATTACAATTGCTTTTTTCATATCTATTAGTTTTAAATTCAAGGCAAACATAAAAGATAAATCTGCTCAAAAAATAAAGTAGAAGGGCTTTGAGGTAAACCTATTTTTTTTTGCGATGAATGGATAGATTTGGTGTGAAGTAGTGTTAAAAAACAGAGGCTTTGATGCTTAATGGACGGCTCAACAATTTCATGCTTTTAAAATTCTTATGTTTGAATCCAATTTTAGAAATCCTTGGAACGCCTACTCAAACTAAAACAACTATTAAAAATTGAACGTGATGAAGATTACGAACAATATAAAGCGCATTTTATGCGCAACAATATTAATTACCGCAAACAAAATGGCGTTACTTGGTTTCCCATTGTCATCACTAACACAGAAATTGGCTTAGGAGAATACATCAGTATTGATATTGAAAGAACTACAAATCATAACGAACCGCATCAATTTTCGGGTGGAAAAATTGCTGCACTTTTTTCGAATACACATTTGGATGCCACGCCTATCAATGGTACTATCAAGGTCATAAACCCAAATAAATTACGCTTAACTTTAGCTATTGATGAATTACCCGATTGGTGCGATGATGGAAAATTAGGCATCAACTTACTGTTTGACGAAAACAGTTATAAAGAAATGAACATTGCTTTAGACAAAGTTATTAATGCCAAAGGCAATCGCTTGGCCACTTTGCGTGATGTGTTGTACAAAACAATTGCACCAAGTTTTGATCATAAAATACATGAAATTAGCATTCCTTCATTAAATGATTCACAGAATGAAGCAGTCAATAAAATACTACAAGCACAAGATGTGGCCATTATTCATGGCCCGCCAGGCACGGGTAAAACCACTACTTTAGTGCAAGCCATTGCCCAAGTGTTGAAAACAGAAAAACAAGTGTTAGTATGCAGTAGTAGCAATACAGCTGTTGATATTCTTACCGAAAAATTACATCTTGCAAAAATTAATGTGTTGCGCTTAGGCAATCCTGCGCGTATTTCTGACGAAGTTTTAAGCAATACACTTGATGCTAAAGTAGCTGCACATCAATCCTACAAAGATTTAAAAGCCTACAGAAAAACTGCCGAAGAGTATTTTCGAATGGCAGGAAAATATAAACGTACCTTTGGTAAAAGCGATCGAGAGCAGCGCCAATTGCTTTATCAAGAAGCACGTAAAATTTTAAATGAAGCGCGCGTGCTAGAAGATTACATTACCTACGAACAATTTGATAAAGCGCAAGTAATTTGCTGCACACCTGTGGTTTCGGCCAACAGAATGATGCGCGATAAACAATTTACTACCGTGTTTATTGATGAAGCTGCACAAGCTTTGGAACCAATGTGTTGGATTCCAATTAGCAGAAGTAATCGTGTTATTTTTGCAGGCGATCATTTTCAATTGCCTCCAACCGTTAAATCAAAAAAAGCAGAAGCCGAAGGTTTAAAAGAAACTTTGTTTGAGCAGGCCATGCAAATTGAAGATATATCTGTGATGTTAAACACACAATATCGCATGCATGAGCATATCATGAATTTTTCTAACCAGCAATTTTATGGTGGAAATTTACAGGCTGATGCATCAGTAAAATCAACACTTTTAAGTACAGATCATGAAAACAATTTTTTAAACAAGGCTTTAAGTTTTATTGATACTGCAGGTTGTGGATTTAATGAAATTACTAATCCCGAAAGTTTAAGTATTGCCAATCACGAGGAAGCAGTATTGTTGCTTAAACACCTGCATCTACTGTTAAACCAATTTGTAGAAAAAGTAAGAGCATCAAAAGATATTACGGTTGGAGTTATTTCACCCTATAAGGAACAGGTGCAATACATTACGCAACTCATTGCGGCAGATGAAGCATTACAACAAATGCCAGCAAAAATTGTAGTTAAAACAGTTGATGGCTTTCAGGGCCAAGAGCGCGATATTATTTACATTAGTTTAGTACGCAGTAACGATACTAAAGAAATTGGTTTCTTAAATGATATTAGACGAATGAATGTGGCATTAACACGTGCACGCCAAAGACTTGTTGTGATAGGAGATAGCGCCACTTTAGCCAATCATCCTTTTTACAAATCGTTTATAGAGTATGCCGAAAGTATGGATGCCTATCAATCGGCATGGGAGTTTGCCGACTTGTGATTGAAAATTAAACACCATCTTTTTATTAAATATTTTTTGGAAACACTTTTGCAATTTAAATCTGATTGTGCAGTAGGAATCGTTAGTCAACAATATTTTGTAATAGTATCAGGTGCACATGCACTGTTTTGGATTGAAAGAATAAACGAGTTATTTTGAATTTTGAAATAGGAGCAGGTGCTTTATATTGAAGGGAAATAAAGCAAATAGATTTCCACTGCTAAATTTGGTTAAACCCAGATTAAGCATTAGAAATGCGTAAACGATAAAGAAATTGTAAATCAGATTTTTACAAATCTGATAACATTTTCTAAATCGGGATTAACCCAACTAAATCAAGTAGTTCGATTTTTTAAATCTCCTATTGATTAATTTTGGTTAAACACAAAAAAAGGAGCACCCTTTTAGGATGCTCCTTTCTATAACTTACTCTTTGTTGGTCCAGATAGTTATCGGGATCACCAACAAACTATACTTCTTACATCATGCCGCCCATGCCGCCCATACCTTGAGGCATACCACCACCTGCTCCACCTTCTTCTTTGGTTTCGGCAAGTACACACTCAGTAGTTAACAACATAGCTGCAATAGATGCTGCATTTTCTAAAGCCACACGCGAAACTTTAGTTGGGTCAATAACACCAGCTTCGTACATGTTTTCATATTTATCGGTGCGGGCATTGTAACCAAAATCGCCTTTACCTTCTTTTACTTTTTGAACCACAATAGAGCCTTCAATACCTGCATTAGCACAGATTTGACGTAATGGCTCTTCGATAGCACGTTTTACAATTGCTATACCTGTAGTTTCATCTTCGTTTTCGCCTTTTAATTTCTCTAAAGACTCAATAGCACGAATGTAAGCTACACCACCACCAGCAACAATTCCTTCTTCAACTGCAGCGCGGGTTGCGTGTAAAGCATCATCAACACGATCTTTCTTTTCTTTCATTTCAACTTCTGTTGCAGCACCAACATATAATACAGCTACACCACCTGCTAACTTAGCTAAACGCTCTTGTAATTTTTCTTTATCGTAATCAGATGTTGTAGATTCGATTTGTGCTTTAATTTGATTTACTCTTGCAGTAATATCAGCTTTTTTGCCCGAACCACCTACAACAGTTGTGTTATCTTTATCTACAGTAATTTTTTCGGCAGAACCTAAATAACTTAAATCAGCATTTTCTAATTTAAAGCCACGCTCTTCAGAAATCATAGTACCGCCAGTTAATATAGCGATATCTTCTAACATTGCTTTTCTACGGTCGCCAAAGCCTGGGGCTTTAACAGCACAAATTTTCAAAGAACCACGGATTTTATTAACAACTAAAGTTGCTAAGGCTTCGCCATCAACATCTTCGGCAATAATTAAAATTGGACGACCAGTTTGTACACCTTTTTCAAGAATAGGTAATAATTCTTTCATGTTAGAAATTTTCTTGTCGTAAATTAATACTAAAGGATTTTCTAGCACTGCTTCCATTTTATCGGCATTAGTTACGAAATACGGAGAGATGTAACCTCTATCGAATTGCATACCTTCAACTACTTCAACATGCGTTTCAGTACCTTTTGCTTCTTCAACGGTAATAACACCTTCTTTTTTTACCTTAGCCATGGCATTAGCAATTAACTTACCAATGGTAGCATCGTTGTTGGCAGAAATAGTAGCTACTTGCTCAATTTTTTGATTATCATCACCAACTTTTTTAGATTGCTTTTGTAGGTTAGCTACAACAGCACTTACCGCTTTGTCGATACCACGTTTTAAATCCATTGGATTGGCACCTGCAGCAACGTTTTTTAAACCACCAGTAACGATAGCTTGTGCTAAAACGGTTGCAGTTGTTGTTCCATCACCAGCAATATCAGCAGTTTTAGAAGCAACTTCTTTTAAAAGCTGCGCACCCATATTTTCTACAGTGTCTTTTAATTCAATTTCTTTAGCAACAGTAACACCATCTTTAGTGATTTGTGGTGCGCCAAATTTTTTGTCGATAATTACATTACGACCTTTTGGACCAAGAGTTACTTTTACAGCGTTTGCCAAAGCATCTACGCCTCTTTTCATAGCATCGCGTGCTTCAAGGTTAAATGTGATTTCTTTTGCCATTTTATTTTTATTTTAGTTTGTTTAAATTAGTTTTCAATCAATTAAATAATAGCGAAAATGTCGCTTTCACGCATGATAAGATAATCATTACCATCTACGTTTAATTCTGTTCCAGCATACTTTCCGTACAATACTGTATCGCCAACTTTAACGGTCATTGGTTCATCTTTTTTACCTGCACCTACCGCAATCACTTTTCCACGTTGTGGCTTTTCTTTTGCTGTATCAGGGATAATAATTCCTCCTGCTGTTTTTTCTTCTGCAGCTGCTGCCTCTACCAATACTCGGTCGGCTAAAGGTTGTACTTTTAATTTTGACATATTATAACTATTTAAAGGTTAAAAATTATTTTTTTAAGACTGATTGCGCAGTGTCACAAAATGTGCCAACGAAGTAATTTTGACTTAGATTGTCAATTTTTCAGTCTGTTTCAAAAAAAATAAATAAATCTGACAGTGTAACTGACAGATGGGCAGATTGTTTTTAGCCACATTTAATGGCTCGGGTGAGTGAACTTTTGCATTAAATAAAAACGAAAACTTACTTAATTGAACAAACCAACTAGTATTCTAATTGCTTTTTTTAAACCTTTAGGATGAACAGGTGAAATTTTGTAAAAAAGAGTAAAAGTTTTTAGAATACTTTGATGGTTTTTATACTCGCAAGTGTTTATTAATTCTTGTGAAAGTTGCTGATATTCAACTTTACTTATTTTACCTGCTTTGTACTGAAAGCAAACATTGCTCAATGGCTCTAATAGACTTCCAGTAAGCAGTTTTTTTTCATTATTGGAGGTAACTTTATCATAAAACTTTTTGTAATATTGAACCGCTCCAAAAGAAAAGCCTCTTAAAAGCTTAAACACTTTGTTCCCAAAACGATTTTCGTCAATTCTAAAATTACAATCTTTAGCTAAATTAGGAAATGTTTCTATGGTAGCTCCTTCCATAAGGGCTCTTGTGTGAAGTTCCACATCTTGCAGGCGAACAAAATTTTCGTCAAATCCATCAATTTTGTTTAAAAAATCTTTTCGCCAAAGGGGCTGCATTGTTTGCCAGGGCAATTCATGCTTCAAAAATAAATGCAAAAAATTACCTTCCTTACCAGGAGGGATCCAGTTTTGTGATGCATCCATATCGCCTATTTTTTGCTTAAAAATGGCCATTGGAAAAACCAACAAATCGGCTTTAGGATATTTTAAAACCTGCTCCATTCTTTTTTGCAAACAATACTCATCTATGGTATCATCGGCATCTAAAAATAAAACATATTCACCTTTGGCTAATGATAGTCCCTGATTGCGGCAAGCATTTCCACCTTTGTTTTTTTCGTTCAATATAGCAGAAACCCTTTTATCTATGCTATTGATGTTGCTTAACAACTCTTTTGAATGGTCGCTAGAACAATCATCAACAATAATCATTTCCCAGTGAGGGTATTTTTGTGCAATTACCGAATTAACGGTTTGCATAATAAAATCTGCTTTATTAAAACTGGGGGTGATGATAGAAACGAGTTTATTCAATGCTTGTTTTTGTTAAAAGAACAAAGTTATAAAGCTTTGGCAATTTCTTAATTATTTTTTAAGAAATCATACTTGCTCTTGATAAAAGAACATTTGGCAGAGGCAATGATGCTATTTAATTACAATTTAACCAACCAATTATACTATGATTTTATGTATTAAAGATTGTACTTCATTGTTTTTCCTTTTGGTATAATAGACTCAAAAAGTTGTTTCAAAAGGTAGCCAATAAATATACTTAAAAATATATGCTTACTTTTGCGATTAATAATTTAAAATCTTGTGCAAAATATAGCCATATTTGCTTCTGGGAGTGGTACAAATGCCGAAAATTTGATTAATTTTTTTAAAGAAAAATCAAGTTTGGCCAATATAATTTTTGTGCTCACAAATAATAAAAACGCGGGAGTAATAAACAGATGTAAAAAACTTGCAGTACCTGTTTTTTTAATGAATAACTCTAATTTTGAGTATCCCAATTCACTCATTCAGTTGTTAAAAAAAAATGAAATTGATTGGATTGTATTGGCTGGTTTTTTACGTAAAATTAATCCTAATTTAATTGAAGCATTTCCCAATCGCATAATTAATATTCATCCATCTTTATTGCCAAACTATGGTGGTAAGGGAATGTATGGTCATCATGTGCATGATGCTGTGATAGCTGCTGGTGAAAATGAAAGCGGAATAAGCATACACTTTGTAAATCAAAATTATGATGATGGGGCAATTGTTTTTCAAGCTAAATGTGCAATAGAAATCAATGAAACTGCCGAAACCTTAGCAGCCAAAATTCATAACTTAGAACAAATTCACTTTCCTAGAGTAATGGAACAGTTATTGCAAAATGAAACTAGTCATAACAAGTAAAGAAATTACAAGCATGAATTTAAATTGTTTGAATAAAATAAGCAGTATCTTTTTAATGTTTTTATTGATATTGTGTAGTAATTTGTGGGCTCAAACAATGCCCATAGGAAAGGATTCTTTAATAATGAACGGCGATCCACGCATTACTAAATTACAGCAAAAGTATGTTGAGTTGAACAAGATAAAGCAAAGTAGTTCGGGCTACAGAGTTCAGATTCATTTTGGTAATGAGCGCGAGAAAGCCAAAGAAATTAAGACTAAATTTTTACAGGCTTTTCCTGATATTCCTGCTTATGATAGTTATCAAAGTCCTAATTTTAGGGTACGTGTTGGTGATTATAGGACTAAATTAGAGGCAAATAAGTATTTAAAGCAAATTAGTGGCGCATTTCCAAGTTCTTTTATTGTTAACGATAACATTAAATATCCTAAGTTACTTTTTGATGAACCATAGTTAACTGGTACATTTAGAGAATACCGAATATCAATAGTCAATAAAAAGGTTAAGCTGTTTTTGAATTTCTTGCAACAATAATTCATTGGTTATTTTGCCATCGGTAATAAGAGGAGCCACACCCGATATTGGCAACTTAAATGGCATTACATGAGCATTTAAATAATGAAATATTCCTGTTAAATGATCTAAACCTCTCAAATTTCCGCCTCGGCCAGTGGCTATACCAGTGAGTGCTATTTTTTTACCATCAAAAGCTTTGTGCGGTAGTGTATCGATAAAAAGCTTCAAAATGCCCGGAAAACTGCCATTGTATTCTGGTGCAACTATGATAAACTTTTCAGAAGCATAAATATATTTTTCAAGTAATTTTTCGAATTCTGGTTGCTTATTTCCTATGCTTTGCTGTATAAGCAATTCGCCTTTAACCTGCTCCAAATTAAGGTATTGAAATGGCACATCGGCAGTTATTAAGAATTGTTGATAAGTTTGAGAAATTACAGAGCTTCTGTTGTTAGGGCGGTTGGTGGCGTTTAGTAAAGTTATCATTTTATTTTTTCAACAAAAAACTGTTTAAATTATTAACATTTTTAAAGGGCTAAGAATCGTAAATTCGCATAATTTTTAAATCAACTCCCAAAAATCTTTTTCAAACGAAAGATATTTGGAGGAAAATAAAAAATCAAATTTACAACTATGCAAATAACATATTACGGGCATTCTTGTTTTGAAATAATAGTAAATAACAAAAAATTGTTGTTCGACCCTTTTATTTCTGGCAATCCGCTAGCAAAAAACATTGATATAAAAAAAGTGAATCCTGATTATATCTTGATTTCACATGGGCATATAGACCATATTGCAGATGCAATTGAAATAGCCCAACAAAGCAAAGCAACCGTTATTGCTAATTGGGAAATTATTGAATGGCTCAACAAAAATGGTGTCGAAAATACGCATCCAATGAACACAGGAGGTAAATGGATGTTTGATTTTGGGAAAGTAAAGTGTGTTTCTGCAGTTCACAGCAGCAGTTTGCCCGATGGGTCGTATGGAGGTACAGCAATGGGTTTTATTATCGAGTCGCATGAAGCCAATTTTTATTATTCTGGCGATACAGCATTAACTTACGATATGAAATTAATTGGTGAATTTAGAACATTGGATTTTGCGTTTTTATGCCTTGGAGATAACTTTACAATGAGCGTGGATAATGCCATAATTGCCGCTGATTTTATAAAGTGCAGGAAAATTATTGGAATGCATTACGATACCTTTGGGTATATAAAAATAGATCACGAAGAAGCCATCAATAAGTTCAGCAATCAAGGCAAGGAACTTACTTTGATGGAAATAGGTGAAGTAAGAAATTATTAAAAAATAGCAATACACAAATTAATCAATTAGCAGCTACTACAAAACATGGGGAAAATTATTTCGATTGCAAATCAAAAGGGCGGAGTAGGTAAAACAACAACTGCTATAAATTTGGCTGCCAGCCTTGCTGTGCTTGAGTTTAAAACACTATTGGTTGATGCCGACCCGCAAGCAAATGCCACTTCTGGTGTTGGTTTTGATCCTAAAAACGTGAAAGCAGGTATTTACGAATGTATCATAAATGAGGCTGAGCCTAAAGATATCATACTTGAAACAAGCACGCCCAACTTGTATTTATTGCCTGCTCATATCGATTTGGTGGGGGCAGAAATCGAAATCATTAATATGCCCAATCGTGAGCAAATGATGCGCGCAGCTTTGCATAAAATAAAAGATGATTATCAATTTATTATCATAGACTGCTCGCCTTCATTAGGTTTAGTAACAATTAACTCACTTACAGCTTCCGATTCAGTTATTATTCCAGTTCAATGTGAGTATTTTGCTTTAGAAGGTTTGGGTAAATTGCTAAACACAATTAAAATTGTACAAAGTCGCTTAAATCAAGATTTAGAAATAGAAGGTATTTTATTAACCATGTATGATATACGTTTGCGCTTAAGCAATCAAGTAGTTGAGGAAGTAAAAACGCATTTTCAGCAAATGGTATTTGATACGATAATTCAACGCAACACAAAACTAGGGGAGGCGCCAAGCTTTGGTGAAACCATTATTATGCATGATGCAACAAGCAAAGGAGCCATAAATTATTTAAATTTGGCACGCGAAATCATTCAAAAAAATGGTCTTACAAGGTTAAGCGATGACGATAAAATTTTACCAGAAGAATAAATCATGAGCAATAATAATTTAAAGAAAAGAGCCTTGGGAAAAGGTTTAGGTGCCCTATTGCAGGATAGCAAAACCGACATTACTAGTAGCAATGCTGTAACAGAGGTAGCTACAGGTGTGGTGGGAAGTGTGGCTATGCTACAAATTTCGCAAATTGAAACCAATCCTTTTCAACCAAGAACGCATTTTGAAGAAGTGGCTTTGCAAGAATTAGCCGATTCAATTACACTTCACGGTATTATTCAGCCAGTAACTGTAAGGAAATTAGGATATGATAAATATCAGTTAATTAGTGGTGAAAGACGCTTTAGAGCTTCGCAACTTGCTGGTTTAATAGAGGTGCCTGCTTACATCAGAATTGCCAACGATCAGGCCATGTTAGAAATGGCTTTGGTAGAAAATGTGCAACGCGAAAATCTTGATGCCATTGAAATTGCCATTAGCTACAAGCGTTTAATTGATGAATGTGATTTAACTCAAGAAGCTGTTTCCGAAAAAGTAAGTAAGCAAAGAAGTACAGTAACTAATTATTTGCGTTTGCTTAAATTACCCGAAGAAATTCAATTGGGTTTAAGAGAACAACAAATAAGTATGGGGCATGCACGGGCACTTATAAGCATAGAAAATAAAGATACTCAGTTAGCAATTTTTAATACCATAGTTGACCAAGATTTATCCGTACGAGATACCGAAGAATTAGTAAGAGAAACTTCAAAAAATGGTAATTCTAACCCTGATTTAACAAGTAAACCAACTACTAAAGCTGCCATTAACACAAGTACTGATATTAATTTAAGTAAAGAATTGAAACTTATTTTTAATAAACATGCCGAGGTAAAAAGAGCCGCCAATGGAAAAGGTAAAATAGTACTGCCTTTTTATTCAGAGGAAGAAATGAAAGTCTTCTTAAATCTCTTATTTAAGTAATTTTTGCTAAGTTATTGCGTTTTTAAATGTTCATGAAAAATAAAAGTTTATTTGTTGTATTTTTATTTTTATGGCTTTTGTCGGGTAATATTAATGCTCAAAGTTTGTTAGCTCAGCCGCATCGCTATCAATTGCTTTCTCATTCCACTCAAGGGTTTTACACTTTTAGCAATTCTTTTAAAAACTTTAAAACTGACAGTTCCAAAGTTGTAAAAAAAGCGAATGTTCACAATCCAAAACTGGCCATATTGTTGAGTGCTATTGTGCCTGGCGCTGGCCAAATTTACAATCAAAAATATTGGAAAACACCCTTGGTTTGGGCAGGTATTGGCACCTGTATTTATTTCGTAAGAAGTAACCATATTTTATATAAAGATTATAAAGGCGCTTTGCTTCAAAGAGCTGATACTAGTATTAAAGAACCCGATAAATATTTAGATATCTACTCAACAGATCAGCTAATCACATTGCAAGATCAATATCGTCAGAATAGAGATTTATTCATTATTGTTTCATCATTAGTTTATGTGCTAAATATTGTTGATGCCTTAGTAGATGCTCATCTGTTTAGTTTTGATGTGAGCGATGATTTAAGTTTAAATTGGCAACCTTATTACCGTTATAGTGTTAATACAAATAATTCCGCAGGGCTCAGCCTTCGGTTGACATTTAGGTAAGCACATAAAAATGGATTTTTTTCCTTTAGACACAGATAAACAGTTCGAATTCGACAAGATAAAACAACTTGTGGTGCAGCATTGCCGTTGTGCACCTGCGCGAGAGTTAGCGCAAGCGATTAAGCCGATAAAGAATGTTGAAAGATTGATGTTACTGCTTTCTCAGTGTGATGAATATAAGCGCATTGTTGAGCATAAAATGCATTTTCCAGATTCAACATTTACTGATTTAAGTAAAGAAATTGGATTGCTTTTTATACAAGGCTCAGTAATAGGAGAGGAGCAATTTACTAATATCAGATCGGTTAGTGATGTGGTAAACACAATCATTGCTTTTTTAACCGAAAAACAAAAACAATATCCTTCGCTTTTTAAGATAATTGAAAACTTATATATCACTACTGAAATTATAGATGCCATTAATCATATTATTGATATTCATGGTGAAGTAAAATCTTCGGCATCAAAAGAGTTAGCCGAAATAAGAAGAGATTTAAGTGCCAAACGAAGGGAGTCTGATCGCAGATTTCGCAGCTTTGTTAATGATTTGAAAAAACTGGGTTGGCTGCGCGATAATGAAGAAAATTTTTACAACGGAAGAAGAGTTTTATCTGTGCTTGCTGAACATAAAAGAGATGTAAAAGGATTGGTTCATGGAAGTAGCGATACTGGAAAAACTTCTTTCATTGAACCTTATAATACCATAGAAATTAATAATGAAATTGCCGATTTAGAGCAATCAGAAAAACGTGAAGTTTACCGCTTATTAAAGCAGTTAACTGATGATATCAGACCGCACAAGGAGCTTATTAAAAATTATCAAATTGCATTAACAACTATCGATATTACAAGAGCAAAAGCATTGTTAGCAATCGATATCAATGGACGTTTGCCTCAAATGGAAAAGCAACCAACAATTAAATTGGTGAAAGCTTATCACCCTTTGCTGTTCCTGCAAAATAAACAAAATAAAAAAGCCACTATTCCGCTAAATTTAGATTTAGATGTACAAAATAGAATTTTAATTATTAGCGGCCCAAATGCTGGCGGAAAATCAATTACTTTAAAAACGGTTGGGCTGCTTCAAATGATGCTGCAAAGTGGCTTGTTAGTTTCAGCTGCAGAAGGTTCTGTAATGAGTTTATTTCAACAAATACAAAGTGATATTGGCGATAGTCAAAGTATTGAATACGAATTAAGCACCTATAGCAGCAGACTTGTAAAAATGAAACACTTTTTAGAGCATGCCAACAGAAGAACCTTAGTATTGATAGATGAGTTTGGAACTGGATCTGATCCCGAGTTAGGCGGCGCAATTGCAGAGGTTATTCTCGAAGAATTAGCAAAGAAAAAAGCATTTGGTATTGTTACTACACACTATACAAACATCAAATTAGTGGCCGAAAATTTACATGGTGTTACCAATGCATGTATGGTTTTTGATGCCGAAACTTTGCAACCAAAATATGAATTGTTGGTTGGTCAGCCTGGTAGTTCTTACACATTTGAGGTGGCTCAAAAAATTGGTTTACCAAAAGAAATATTAGACCGCGCGGGTAAAAAAATACAACGCGAAAAATTAAAGCTTAACAGCATGCTAGGCACATT
>CAIKXD010000255.1 GCA_903831265.1 uncultured Bacteroidota bacterium | reverse complement strand
GCATCAAATTCTGCTTGTTTCTAAGAGTTTTCAGCGGCATTTTTTGCATCAGCATCCGCTTTAGCTTTTGCATCGGCCTCTGCTTTTAAACGTGCTTCTTCATCTGCTTTAGCTTTTCCTGCGGCAGCAATTTTAGCATTTGCCGTAGCATTGTCTACTTGAGTTTCGAGTGCGGTATTGTATGCTTTAACTGCATCGTCATATTTTTTGAGGGCAAAGGCATCGTCACCTTTTTTGATTGCCGCATTAAACTCTGATTTTTTCTTGGTCAATTTAGCTTCTGCTTCTTTTTCTGCTTCCAGCTGCGCTTCGAGTTCCTCTTGCATTTTAATAAGCCTTGATTGAATACTTTTTGTGTAGTCTTCATCATAATCAAACTTACCCGCAGTGGCAACATAAAAAACCTTTCCAATAGGTTCTTTGAGTATACTCAGATCTAGTCCTTTGTATTCTTTAAAGATGTTAACCTCCATGTAAAATCCAAAAGGTAGTCCTCTATCATCCTCATCACTGGGTACATTTTTAGTGTCGAAATTTACAATTTTTGTAATGTATCCACCAGCCTTAGTAATAATTGCTGTATACGAAGCATTAGGATCCAGCGAAAAAGAAAATTTACCATTCCCGGTAGTGTAAATAACAACAGGTTCACCACCCGATTTGATCATTTTTACGGAAGCCCCCTCCAAACTTTTGCCATTTTCTTCAACCTTACCAGTAACATTTAATTTCCATTTAGGTTGTGCTAATGCGGTGGCGAAACCTAAACATATAAATATGAGGATATTAAAAAAAGCTTTATTGAAATAACTTGCTTTAAAGGTAAATTTCATAACATATATTTGCCTTCTATATCGGGCTAAAAACGATTAGTTTTGGCATTTAGTTGCAAATATGTAGAAAAATATTGAGTATAAACAAAGTAATTTTTGAAATTATGAACGTAAGTTATTGGGAAAAAAAGTCATTTTTTGGTTTACAAGATTTGATAATTGTTGGAAGTGGTATTGTTGGATTAACTGCTGCCATTCATTTTAAGGCAAAGTATCCGAATAAAAAGGTGTTGGTATTAGAGAGAGGAATAATTCCACAAGGGGCAAGTACAAAAAATGCGGGATTTGCCTGTATAGGTAGTGCTGGAGAGTTATTGAGTGATTTAGTGAATTACGATGAGGCAACAGTTTTTTCCCTGGTTGAAAAAAGAAAAAGAGGGCTAGATTTGCTTCGAAAAACATTAGGAGACAAGGCAATTTGTTACGAACATTTAGGTGGCTATGAATTATTTGAAAATGAAGAAGATTATTCGAAAATTGCCGAAAAAGTTGAATATTTTAACAAAAGTCTTCAATCAATTACGGGAAACAAGTCAACTTACACTATAGCTGATGCTCAAATTAATGATTTTGGATTTTATGGGATTAAACACTTAATTAAAAATAATTGTGAAGGTCAGATTGACACAGGAAAAATGATGGGCGCACTGATAGATAGAGCGCAAAAGGTTGGTGTTCAATTGATGTATGGTAGTGGCATTGAAAATGTAATTCAAAATTCTAAAATTACAGGTGTTGTGCTTGAAAATGGTATATCAATTGAATCAAACAAAGTATTGATTTGCACCAATGGTTTTGCAAAGGCATTGCTCCCCGAATTAAATGTTGTGCCAGCCAGAGCGCAAGTTTTAGTTACCTCGTGCATTGATAATTTAAAAATTAAGGGAAGTTTTCATTTCGATGAAGGCTATTATTATTTTAGAAACATAGATAATAGGATTTTATTTGGCGGTGGTCGAAACATAGATTTTGAAGGAGAAAGAACAACGGAATTTGGCAATACACCTATTATTATGAATCGTTTAAAACAAATACTAGATGAAATAATTATACCAGAACAAAACTACACCATTGATCATGTTTGGAGCGGTATTATGGGTTTTGGTGAAAGTAAGAGTCCAATTGTTAGGCGAGTTTCGGAAAATATATTTTGTGCGGTACGATTAGGCGGAATGGGAGTGGCAATAGGTTCGTTGGTTGGGCAAGAGGCGGTGGAGTTGATGCTGGACAATGTTTGATTTTATTGCCACAGATTTACAAATTAAAACTATTTACAATTATTACATTTATTTGTATCGTTTTTTGTTTTGACCAGCTTGTTAAAAACATACTTTTTAAACAAAAACCATATCGCCGCAGTAACTATTGCAGTTGTAATTATTTCTTGGTAATATTGTTTTAAAAATAACATGCTTCAAAATTAAGGTTTTTCATAACTTCGCGGCAAAATATTATTTATTGTATGTTAAAATTTGATCGTAAGAAACATCGTGATAGCTTATTGCTAGGATTGTATCAAGGCTTGTTAAAGCCACGCATGATTGAAGAGAAAATGTTATTGTTATTGCGCCAAGGGAAAATTTCGAAATGGTTTTCGGGTATTGGGCAAGAAGCTATTTCTGTTGGTTTAACTATGGCATTAGAAGAAGATGAATACATCTTACCGATGCATCGTAATTTGGGTGTTTTTACCTGTAGAAATATGGCTTTAAACAGATTATTTGCTCAATTTCAAGGCACTATGGGCGGTTTTTCTAAAGGTAGAGAAAGATCTTTTCATTTTGGATCACAGGAACATAAAATAGTAGGTATGATTTCTCATTTGGGTCCACAGATGGGCGTTGCTGATGGAATTGCATTAGGACATTTATTAAAGAAAGAAAATAAAATTACGGCCGTTTTCACAGGAGATGGAGGCGCTAGTCAAGGCGATTTTCATGAGAGTGTAAATGTTGCTGCTGTGTGGAATTTGCCTGTGATATTTGTGATTGAGAACAATGGTTATGGTTTATCAACACCATCTAACCAACAATTTAAGTTTAAAAATTTTACAGATAAAGGAATAGGCTATGGTATGGAAGCCTACAAAGTAGATGGAAACAATATTTTGGAGGTGTATGATATGGTAAAAAAATTATCAGAAAGTATGCGCGAAAATCCAAGGCCAATCATGTTGGAGTGTATGACTTTTAGGATGCGCGGACATGAGGAAGCATCAGGAACTAAATATGTGCCACAAGAATTGTTTGAAGAATGGGGTAAAAAAGATCCTTTAAAAAACTACGAAAAGTATTTGTTAGATGAAGCAGTATTGACTGAAGATCTTATAGAAAAGTATCGTACCGAAATTAAACAGGAAATTGAAGATGGTTTAGAGCAAGCTTTTGCAGAGCCCAAAATTGTTCCGAATACAGAAGAAGAATACCATGATTTATATGCACCATTTGATAATTTACCTATTAAAACATATTCGGTAGGTTCAAAAAATAAACGTTTGGTTGATGCCATTAGTGATGGTTTAAGAGAGAGCATGTTAAGGCATCCTAACTTAGTATTAATGGGGCAAGATATTGCAGATTATGGTGGTGTGTTTAAAGTTACTGAAGGTTTTATGGAAGAGTTTGGAGCTGAGCGCGTGCGCAATACTCCATTGTGTGAAGCGGCTATTTTGGGTACTGCACTAGGTTTATCCATTAAAGGTATGAAAGCCATGGTGGAGATGCAGTTTGCAGATTTTGTTACAGAAGGCTTTAATCAAATTATAAATAATTTAGCAAAGATACATTGGCGTTGGGGACAAAATGCAGATGTTGTTGTGCGTATGCCAACAGGTGCAGGAGTAGGAGCAGGGCCATTTCATTCGCAATCGAATGAGGCTTGGTTTTTTCATACACCAGGATTAAAAGTGTTGTACCCTTCCACACCAGCAGATGCCAAAGGCTTGTTGAATGCAGCTTTTAACGATCCTAATCCAATTATGTTTTTTGAACATAAAGCCTTGTATAGAAGTATTACTGGCGATGTGCCTGACGATTATTACACAATTGAAATTGGTAAAGCGAATTTGGTAAAACAAGGTTCTCAAATTTCTATTATTACTTACGGATATGGTGTACATTGGGCTTTAGAGGTATTAGCTGCGCATCCAGAAATTTCGGCAGACTTATTAGATTTAAGAACCTTGTTGCCTTTTGATAAGGAGGCCATCATCAACACAGTGAAGAATACAGGAAAGGTGATTGTGTTGCACGAAGATACCTTGATGGGAGGTATTGGTGCTGAATTAGCATCTTTTATCAATGAAAATTGTTTTAATTATTTAGATGCGCCTGTTGCAAGATGTGCTTCATTAGATACACCAGTGCCTTTCTCTATAGAATTAGAACAAAATTTCTTGCCTAAAAATAGGTTTAAAGAAAAATTATTGGAGTTGTGGGCTTATTAATTTAAAGTAAAAGCAGCAATGAATTTATCATCAAAATTATTGTCGGATGCGGTGAATGAATTTGCTGGACTGCCAGGTATTGGTAAGAAAACTGCCTTGCGTTTGGTGTTGCATTTATTGAAACAAGATGCAAGCAAGGTAAGTTCATTTGCAGATTCCTTAACCAAATTAAGACAAGAGGCGATTTATTGTAAACAGTGTTTTAATTTATCAGACAAAGAAGTATGTGATATATGCAGCAGCAGCGCTAGAAATAAGGATCAAATATGTGTAGTTGCCGATTTGCGTGATATTATTGCGATAGAAAATACTTCGCAATATAATGGGTTGTATCACGTATTGGGTGGCATTATTTCGCCCATGGATGGCATTGGCCCTTCTGATTTAAACATTGATAGTTTGGTTACACGTATTAAAGAAGATAACACCAAAGAAATTATTTTAGCGCTTAAAGGCAGCATGGAAGGTGATACTACTGCTTTTTATATTTACCGCAAGTTAAAAGATTTTGAATGTATGATTAGCATTATTGCACGTGGTATTTCTATTGGCGATGAGCTGGAGTATGCCGATGAAATTTCGTTGGGAAGGAGCATTATGCAAAGGACACCTTTTGAGAATACGTTGAAGGGGTGAAAAGATTTTTTCTTTGAGAACGTCATAGCGGCCTCGAGCCGCAATCTTCCCTAGACATCGTTCTCATTATGGAAGATAGCGGATCAAGTCCGCTATGACGACTAGATTAAAAAATTTACAATCATTTTTCCATAGGTGTAATTCGCGCACATAATTAATACCACAGCCGACAATTTTTATTTATTATTGTAATCATTAAAATAAGCTTATGCGCAAACTACTTTTTTGTACTTTATTATTTTTTCAATTTCAATTTTCGAAGGCGCAAACAGAAGCACCAAAAAGCAGTGCCGAAATTTTGCAGGCTTTACATAAATTAAATACAGTAGGCTCTGTATTGTATGTGGCGGCACATCCCGATGATGAAAATACACGCTTGCTTTCTTACATGAGCAAAGAACAAAAAGTAAGAACAGGATATTTGAGCATTACGCGTGGTGATGGTGGTCAGAATTTGATAGGGAAAGAGCAAGGCGAAATGCTTGGATTAATTAGAACACAAGAGCTTTTAGCAGCGCGCAGAACCGATGGTGCAGAACAATTTTTTACACGCGCGTTTGATTTTGGTTATTCAAAAACACCTGAAGAAACTTTTAATTTTTGGAACAGAGATAGCATCTTGAGTGATATGGTTTGGGTGATTAGAAATTTTAAACCCGATGTAATGATTTGTCGTTTTCCTACCACGGGTGAAGGTGGACATGGACATCACACCGCCAGCGCTATATTAGCTTTACAGGCTTTTGATGATGCAGCAAATCCTCAAAAATTTGCCTGGCAATTAAAGCACACTTCTGTTTGGCAAGCGCGCAGTATTTTTTGGAATACATTTAATTTTGGCACCACCAATACCACTGCCGAAAATCAAATTAAATTTGATGTGGGTGTTTATAATCCTCTGTTAGGAAAAAGTTATGGTGAGATTGCGGCAGAGAGTAGAAGTTTTCATAAGAGTCAGGGTTTTGGTTCTGCTAAGCAAAGAGGACAATCATTAGAATACTTTAAATTGCTGAAAGGAGATTCTTGCAAAAATCATGTGTTGGAGCACGTCAATCTCTCTTGGAATAGAATAAAAGGAACAGAAGAAATTCAAAAAGCAATTGATGCCTGCATTAAACAGTTTAATCATAATAGTCCAAATGAATTAGTGCCGCAATTGGTTATGGTTTACCAATTGATTAAAAGTTTTGATAATGAAGATCAAACAGCTAAGCATTGGAAAAAAATAAAGTTGCAAGAAGTAGAGAATTTGATTGTGGCTTGTTCGGGCCTCTGGCTAGAGTGCAGTGCAGATGATTATTCGGTGGTACCTGGAGGTAATTTTTTATTGAAATGTGAAGTGGCTGCAAGGTCTAAATCAAACATCAAAATCAATAAAATTAATTTCGAAAATAATTTGGATAGTGCTATCAATAAGAGTTTGTTGTATAACGAGAATGTACAAATTAAACATCGTTATAAGGTGGCAGAAAATGCAGCTTATTCAAATCCTTATTGGTTAAACAAAGCGCATTTATCGGGTGTGTTTGATATTGAAAATAAGTTATTGATTGGTACTTCAGAAAATGAGGCTGCTTTGCACGTAGATGTTACAATTTTAATTAATGATTTTGAAATGACTTTAAATAAACCTGTTGTATATAAATCAACAGATCCAGTGAAAGGGGAGATTTATCGTCCTTTTGAAATATTACCTGCAGTAACCATTAACTTTAGTGAAACTGTATATGCCCTTACTGATGCTAATGCTAAAAATATTGATTTAGTGATTAAAGCCAATGCTGCAAATGTGAAAGGAACTTTAGAATTGAATGCAACAGGTTTTGAAATAAGCTATAACAGAGAAATTTCCATAGTAAAAAAAGGAGATGAGTTGATAGTTCCAATTACCATTAAGCGCGCTGTAAATGCTAATACAGGAGTGCTTAAAGCCAAAGTGCTAATGAATGGAAAAAGCTATGATAAAAGTATTAGAAGAATTAATTACGATCATATTCCTTCCCAATTTGTGTTGAGTAATGCAGAAACAAAAATTTTGAATATTAATATCAATAAAGGAGGAACAAATATTGGCTATATTTCAGGTGCAGGTGATGATGTGCCTGCGTGTTTAAAGCAAATAGGCTATAATGTTACTGAATTAAGCGATAAAATGATAGAGAATGATAAATTAAATATGTATGATGCCATTGTTACGGGTGTGCGCGCTTATAATACCAATGAACGTTTACAAATTTATCATCCAAAGTTGATGGAGTATATAAAAAATGGAGGTAATTTGGTTGTTCAATACAATACCAATAACCGTATAGGCCCTGTGAAAGCCGTTATTGGGCCCTATCCTTTTACTATTTCAAGAGAACGTGTTACTGATGAAAATGCAAAAATAAATTTGTTGGATAAAACGCATCCTGTGTTTAATTATCCGAATAAAATTGAAGACAAACATTTCGAAAATTGGGTGCAAGAACGAGGTATTTATTTTGCTTCGGAGTTGGATAGTAATTATATTTCATTAATAAGTGCTCATGACGGTATTGAACCCGATAACAAAGGAAGTTTAATAGTTGCAAAATATGGTAAAGGCAATTTTGTATATACAGGTTTGGCTTTCTTTAGACAATTACCTGCGGGTATTGAAGGCGGTTATCAGTTATTTGCGAACTTGCTGAGTATTCCCAAAAATAAATAAGATGAAAGGCTTAAAAAACTGGAATGTAGTATATGCGGTGGTGATTGGCTTTTTATTGCTTTTGATGTTGGTTTTTAAACTTATTACAAATCATTTTCAATGAGTTTAATAGATTGGATTGTATTGTTGCTTACGCTTTTAGGTATTGCTGTATATGGCATTTACAAGAGTCGCGGCACAAAAAATATTGAAGGTTATTTATTGGCCGATAGGAAATTACCGTGGTATCATGTGGGCTTTTCAGTGATGGCAACGCAAGCCAGTGCTATTACATTTTTATCGGCACCGGGGCAGGCGTTTAGCGATGGAATGCGCTTTGTGCAATTTTATTTTGGATTGCCACTTGCCATGGTGGTGTTGTGTATTACCTTCATACCTGCTTTTCATAAGTTGAATGTATACACTGCTTATGAGTATTTGGAAAAGCGTTTTGATTTAAAAACACGCAGTTTAACAGCCTTTCTTTTTTTATTGCAGCGCGGGCTTTCTACAGGTATTACAATTTACGCACCAGCCATAGTTTTGAGTACCATCTTAAAAATTGATATTACTTACACAACGGTGTTGATGGGTGGCATTGTTATTTTGTATACTATTTCTGGTGGAACAAAAGCGGTTTCATTTACACAGTTATTTCAAATGGCGGTTATTTTTTCGGGCTTGATTGTGGCAGCTATTTTGGTAGTTTACAAATTGCCTTACGATGTTAGTTTTTCTGATTCATTACACATTGCGGGCAGTTTGGGTAAGATGAATTTGATTGATACCACTTTTGATTGGAACAATCGATACAATATTTGGTCGGGAATTATTGGAGGTTTTTTTTTACAGCTTTCTTATTTTGGAACCGATCAATCGCAAGTGGGGCGCTACTTAACAGGCAGCTCAGTTACACAGAGTAGGTTGGGATTAATAATGAATGGTTTGATTAAAATACCCATGCAATTTTTTATTTTAATGATAGGTATTTTGGTATTTACCTTTTATCAATATCATGAGCCGCCTATTTTTTTTAACCCTGTTGAGACCAATAAAATTGAGCAAAGCGAATACAATAATGATTATCAAAAAATAAAGAATAATTACAGTGTATTGCATCAAGAAAAGTTAGCATCATTAAATAGCTTTGTGAAAGCTTTACATAGTGATGATCAAGTACAAATAGCTAATGCAAAATCACAATTAAATACTGCAGAACAAAAGTTGCAAGCCTGCCGCAAAGGCGCTACAGATTTAATGTTGAAGCATAATGACAAGGCAGATGTAAATGATTCGAACTATGTGTTTTTAACTTTCGTGATGAACTTTTTACCTGTGGGCATGATAGGATTAATTATTGCCATTATCTTTTTAGCTTCAATGGGTTCAACTGCGAGCGGTTTAAATTCTTTAGCAGGAACATTTATTGTAGACTTTTATAAACGCATAATTAAAAAAGACAATCAAGAAATTAATTATTTAAAAGCATCTCGTTGGGCCACTTTTGTTTGGGGCGCGTTTTGCATAATAGTGGCTTTGTATGCCAGTAGATTAGGCAATTTGATTGAGGCGGTAAACATTTTAGGAAGCTTGTTTTACGGCACTATTTTAGGAATTTTTTTAGTAGCTTTTTATGTTAAGCACGTGCAATCGCAAGCTGTTTTTATTGCGGCATGTACTGCTGAGGTATTTATTATTATTGCCTGGCAAATGGATCTCATGGCATTTTTATGGTTGAATGTGTTGGGTTGTATATTGGTTGTTGGCATTGCAATAATTTTACAAATGATTTTACCTCAAAACAAGAATACAATTGCATAGCTCCTATCAAATATCAAAACTAACAAAGGTATTAAGCTATCTTTTTCCACAACGATTAGCTGTTGCAGATGGTCATGGTGGTGCGCATTTAGAAGTGGTGGTGAATAATGGAAAGTTGATGTTGAATGCTAATCAATCGAACTATTCATTTGGTGGCCTGCATTTAATTTTTGAACAATTGTTTGATCAAATTGAGATTGGAAAATTTGAGATTAAAAAAGTTTTGTTGTTGGGCTTAGGTGCAGGCAGTGTGGTCGATTTATTGGTGAATAAGCATGGATTAAAATGCGCAATAACAGGAGTAGAATTGGATGGAAATGTAATTGATTTTGCGAAGAAATATTTTGATATTGAAAAGTATAAATCTTTGCAAATTGTGCAAGCAGATGCTTTTGAATTTGTGCAACAATGCAATGAAAAGTTTGATTTAATTGTGGTTGATTTATTTGTGGGAGATACTGTTCCTACTGATTTTGCCAGCGAAGAATTCATTTCAAATTTGAAAAGATTATCGAATGACAAATGTTGTGTGGCCTATAATAAAATGACGGATAATGCCAAGCATAAACAAGAATTAATAGCACTTTCGGCTAATTTTGATAAAGTTTTTACTGGTTGTAAATTGTTTAAGATTTATGCCTATGGATACCAAAATAGTTTGCTTTGTTATAATAGTTTTCTAATGAAATTTTGATTGCTTTTTGAATTGAATTTTATTGCCACAGAATCACATATTATTATACACAATCGCTACATCATTAACGCTCACCAACAAAGTGTCTTGTAAATGTTAATAGGAAACAAATGCTCTTTTATTTTAATAAGTTTGTAACGCAAAAAGAGTTAGAAACCATGAATTTATTGAAAACAAAAAAAAATATTTTATGTGCATTATTGATGCTGTTTGCACATAGCAGCATTAAAGCACAAAATTGCTTAGGCGGTGCCGATATTATACAAGGCAAAGTGGGAAACACTTATTTAAAATCGATGGGCACCAATAGAATTGTTGTAGGTGGTACTTACAATACTTCCTATAGTACAAACAATATTATGGGTGGCGATACGGTTACCGCTCGTGCTGGCGACTTGTTAACTATTTTTGCTGCTATTTTGGATTCAAATTTAAACATGGTGCGCATGTTTAATGTAATTGGTTTTAATGATTTGGGCGGTTCATTCAGCCAAACTAGGATTTTTGATATGCATGCCGATGCTTTAGGCAATATTTATTTTTGCGGTGCCTACGCGCAAGATACATTGGTGAGTTATTTTGGTGATACCATTTATAGCGATGGATACCAAGAAGCATTTATTATTAGATGTGATTCTATGGGCAACACAACGCTCTTAAAAAGTTGTGGAACTAGGCAATGGAACACGAATTATAAATTTGAAGATAAAGCATTTGCCATAACAAGTGATACACATGGCAATATTGATTTTACTGTATCGGGTGATGGTTATTACTTTACCATAAATGGTGATACTGTTAATAGCACCAGTACTTTCAACACAGTTGATTATGCTGATATTTATGTAATTAGTTTACATCCAGATGGAAGTACACGTTGGTTGAAAAATTTTGGAACTCCCGGTAAAGATGATGTGGCTTATGATATCGCAGTTAATGCAAATGGTGAAATTGCTTTAACAGGTGCAGTAAGTGGAAGTAATTCAGTATTTCATTTTGGTTCATATACGCATACCTATGTTTACAGTCAATATGGTATTCAGGGTTTTATTGGAAAATTAGATTCTTTGGGTGTTGCACAATGGTTATCGCCAATAGAAGTGTATTACCCAAGTGGTCCAGATATTGGAGCTTATTGCGCAGCTATTGATGATGATGGTTATGTTTATGGAAGTGGCTACTTTGATGCATGGGCTGTATTTAATGGAGATACTATTCAAACAAGTTATTACTCGAGCAACTACTTTTCGAAATACAATTTAAACGGACAAACTATGTTTGTAAAGTTGGGCAACATAGATACTTTTTATCCTTATCCAATTTTTATGGAAGTAAGAAATGGGAAGGCTTTTATAACAGGACAGAGTTTTACTAATCAATTACAATTTGGCCCTTTTGGGCAATGTTGTTCCGTAAAATCTTATGCTGTAATGTATGATACGCAAGGCCAAGTTTTATGGATGCGCGGGGCAAAAAATAACAGTGGGGCCGATATGGATTTGCAAATGGGAACTATAAATGAAAATGGAACAGCCTATGTGGCGGGCATTACAACAGGTGGCGAAATTTCGCCACTAATAATAAATTCAAATTTAGGAATTGGCTTTGTTGTTAAGTTTGGAGGCGTTGCCAACAGTGGTGTTACATTAAATATTGCAAATACAGGAAATGATACAATTACTTGTGGGTATAGCACTTATTTGCAAAGAACAATTTTTCCTTCAACAGCAACAATGACTTGGTGGGCTGATAATGATACGATTCCAAATCCTAACACCACTACTAATTTTAGTGCCACTCCAAAATTTAACACCCAATATGTGGCTACGGCATTTTATAATGGTTGTACAGTTAGCGATAGTGTAATGGTTTATGTAAATCCTTTGCCAGTTTTTGCAGGTGCCGATACCGTAATTTGCGAAGGGAATTCTTTGACGTTGGAAGGGAATACTATTTTTGGTGCAAGCTATTTGTGGTTGCCTGCTTCTGCTGTAGATACTAACACTAGTGCATCAACCAATTTTATTGCCAATCAAACAACCCAGTTGTATTATAAAGTTTCAAGAGCAGGCTGCAGTAATACCGATACTTTGAATTTAGAAGTGCAAAGTGCTCCACAGGCTGGCTTTACAGCTAATTTTAATTTGTTAAGTTTAAATGTAGATTTTGTAAATACATCGCTTAATTATGACAGTTTACTTTGGGAATTTGGCGATGGCCTTAATGATACCGCAGCAAATCCTACACACACCTATCTCCAAAATGGATTTTACAACGCGTGCTTATATATTTATAATACCTGCGGATTGGATA
The DNA here is from genome assembly GCA_903831265.1 of uncultured Bacteroidota bacterium. GTDB lineage: Bacteria > Bacteroidota > Bacteroidia > UBA4408 > UBA4408 > CAIKXD01. Next base: position 10,949 of record CAIKXD010000255.1, on the reverse strand, counting down.
CCTTATGCCAAAATGTAGATTTAACCATTGTAGGTTTGCCTGCTTTAAAAAATAAATTAATGAGTATGCGCGTTGCCAATGGATTTGTAATTTCTCAAGATAAATTGATTGATGATTACATCCTATACGACATTACTGGTAAGCAAATTCAACACGCAACTAACAATGCCAATACACTTGATATAAATTTAGTAGAAAATACGAGAGGTTGCTACCTGCTTGAATTAAACAGTGGCAATGAAAAGCAGGTGCTGAAATTAATTTGGTAAAAATTTTAATCAAACAATTTATTTTATGAGCGTAGAAAAAGAATATGTAAGTGTAATTGCACGCGAAGTAAACATTTCTTTAAAACAAGTTGAGGTTACTATTAATTTATTTGATGAAGGATGCACCACACCATTTATTGCGCGTTACAGAAAAGAGGCTACCGGCGCTTTAGATGAAGTGCAAGTAGAGGCAATTCGCTTGCTTAAAATTAAACTTACAGAGCTTCTCAAACGTAAATCGGCTATCATAAAAGTAATTGAAGAACAAGGACAGTTGAGTAATCTATTGTCTCAAAAAATAAATGATTGTTGGGATATTAATTTATTAGAAGATATTTATTTGCCCTATAAACCTAAACGCAAAACCAAGGCCAGCGTGGCGCGCGAAAAAGGCTTGGAGCCATTGGCTTTATGGTTAATGAAAGAAACCAATTTTGATGTAATTAATGAAGCCAGGCGCTATTTAAAAAATGGCGTTGAAACAGTTGAGGATGCATTGCAAGGCGCTCGTGATATTGTAGCCGATATTATAAATGAAGATTTAAATGCAAGAACACTATTAAGGAATCAGTTTCAAAAGTTTGCATTGGTTTATACAAAAGTGGCTAAGGCCAAAGAAATTGAAGGTAGCAAGTATCGCGATTATTTTAATTTTCAGGAGGCACTTATAAGAATTCCTTCACATCGCTTATTGGCAGTTTTTAGAGGCGAAGAGGAAGGGTTTTTGAAGTTGAATATTGAACCCGATGAAGAAATAGCAGTTCAAAAATTAAGCTATCAATTTAAGAAAAGAAATAGCCCTAGCAGCAATCACTTAGATTTGGCTATTAAAGATGCGTATAAAAGATTATTAGCGCCAGCTATGGAAAACGAATGCAGGCACCTTGCTAAAGCTAAAGCTGATGAAGAAGCAATTAAAGTTTTTGCAGCTAATTTGAGACAATTACTTTTAGCAGCGCCATTGGGCAGCAAGCGTATTTTGGCCATCGATCCTGGTTTTAAATCGGGCTGTAAGTTGGTTTGTTTAAATGAAGAAGGTAGTTTATTGGCCGATGAAATTATTTACCCACACGAGCCACAAAAAGCTACAGTGCAAGCCCAGCAGCGTATTTTGCACTTGGTAAATCAGTTTAAAGTTGAAGCCATTGCCATTGGAAATGGCACTGCAGGAAGAGAAACAGAAGATTTTATAAATACGATTTCTTTCGAAAAAACGCTGGTAGTTTATATGATTAATGAAAATGGTGCCTCCATTTATTCTGCATCTGCTATTGCGCGTGAAGAATTTCCTGATAAAGATTTAACCGTAAGAGGCGCTGTAAGTATTGGCAGAAGGTTGGCCGATCCATTGGCAGAGCTGGTTAAGATTGATGCCAAGTCAATAGGAGTGGGGCAATATCAGCACGATGTGGATCAACAAAAATTAAAAGAAAGCTTAGATACTGTAGTGCAAAGTTGTGTGAATTTAGTAGGTGTAAATTTAAATACAGCCAGTAAAAGTTTATTAACTTATGTGTCGGGTTTAAACGAGCTAACGGCTCAAAACATTATCAATTATAGAAATGAAAATGGTGCTTTTATTTCAAGAAATGAATTAAAAAAAGTACCACGATTAGGTGCTAAAACTTACGAGCAATGTGCCGCCTTTTTAAGAATTACGGGCGCTAAAAATATATTAGATAGCACTGCTGTGCATCCGGAAAGCTACGGTGTAGTAGAAAAAATGGCTAAAGCAAATGCCTGTACGATAAACGATTTGGTGGCTCAAGAAAATATTCGTAAACAAATAAAGGCCGAAAATTTTGTGGATAGCAATATAGGTTTGCTTACCATTCAAGATATTTTAAAAGAGTTAGATAAGCCAGGCCGCGATCCTCGTGAGCAAATTAAAGCCTTTAAGTTTGCCGATGTAAAAAAGCCTGAAGAGTTGTATGTTGGAATGATATTGCCTGGTTTGGTAACCAACATTACTAAGTTTGGATGTTTTGTAGATATTGGTGTAAAACAAGATGGTTTAGTGCATGTGTCGCAAATGGCCGATAGGTATATTACTGATCCAAATACTATTGTAAAATTGCAACAGCAAGTAATGGTAAAGGTGGTAGAATTAGACTTGGAGCGTAAAAGAATTGCATTGAGTATGAAGTTGTAAATTTTTACTTTTACTCCGTAAATAAATTTAATATGATTCCTGTTCATGTGCTTCATACTTAACTCGGAATTATACATTGCTGTTTAACAGCGCAAGAAATACCTTTGTAACCTACAAAAAAATAAAACCATGAAAACAAAAAATGTAACCTCAAAAATTAAAAGCGCTGCGCTAATGTTATACATTGCACTTGGAATCAGTGGCGCAACTTATGCTCAAAATTGGACACAAATTAACAGCGGCACAACAAAAAAAATCAACACCATTTGTTTTACCTCTTCCACCATTGGATATTTAGGTGGTAATGATAGTTTATTAATGAAAACCACTGATGGCGGTGCCACTTGGAATAATATTAACTATACAGGGATTAATTTTTCGATAGGAGGGGAGCACATTATTAACATGCAATTTTTAAATAATAATGTAGGCTTTATTACTGTTGGTCCATACAGTGGAAGCTATGGTACTACAGATGGTGGATTAAGTTGGAGTTTAATAAATTTACCGGGCAATCATTGTTATAATCAAGGGCTATTTTTCTTTGACGAAAATAATGGTTTTATTGGTGGTTCAGGCTGCTTTCAAGGTGAGTTGATCAGCTACGTTTTAGCTAGCCCATGGCTTACAGGAACCTGGGCACCAAGTGTAATACAAGGGCCTTCATTTACACCTGCCAATATGATTGTTGATATTCAATTTTACAATTCAAATTACGGTTTAGCTGCCAGTAAAAGCGGCTATATTTATAAAACTTCAAATGGTGGTTTAAATTGGGATTCTATTGCAACACCCGCTCCTTTATTTGAGTTAACATCTGTATTAATTGTAAACGATACATTGGCTTATGCTGGTTACAAAGCCAATGGCAATGGGTTCGGCTTTTATATCACTACCGATGGAGGACAGAGCTGGAATTTTGATGGTAACTCGGCTACCTTCGCTTATCCTGACATATTGGGAATGCACCTATCGGGCAGCGGAAAAATGTATGCAGGTGGTTATTCAAATACGATGATTGACGGAATTATCTTCAGCAACAACAATCCACTACAAATTTGGAATTTCGACATTGTAGATCAAAAGATCAATGATATTGCTTCCTATAATGATAGTATTGTATTTGCTGTTGGCGATAGCGGCTATATGGTGGTAAATTATCCGCAGTTTTTAACTTCTAAAATAAATGATCAAATAGCTAAACAAGAGTTAACTGTTTTTCCTAACCCAGCGAATAATATTTTAAATGTAAAATCTTCATGGTTGAATCAAAATGCTGTAGGCACCATAAGCATATATTCTTTAATAGGTAATGTTGTTAAAACAGAAAAATTATCAAATACAATTGATGTTTCGGAACTAAGTCAAGGTGTTTATTTTGTGGAAATAATTGCTGAAGAACACCATGTTAAAATTAAGTTTCTAAAAAATTAGTAAAGCAATTTTAAACCCAAATTATGCAGTTGAGTATGTTTCAACTGCATAATTTGGGTTAAAGAAATCCCTGCAGAAAGAAAGCCTTTGCAGGGATTTCTTATTACAATACATTTATATGTTTCAAAAAAACTAAACCAATTTTCAACACTGTTTATACCTGCCTATTCCACCTCAATATTATTTTCAGTAATCCAATGTTGTAACACCACCAAATACCAAATTCTGCTCCAAGTAATCATAGGGTCATCTTTTAAAAATCGCTGCCATTGGTCTTCTAATTCTTTAGCATTAAAATGTGGATTTTGACCTAATAATTTTAAGTTAGTCTCGCACAAACTTTTAAAATCAGTTTTCAACCAGTTTTTCCAAGGCAGCGTAAAGCCCATCTTAGGTCTGTTTACAATTTCAGGCGGCAGCAAGTCGCCCATAGCATCTACCAAAAGTTTTTTTGGCGAGGTAGGAATCTTGTATACATCGGGCAAACCCACCACATATTCTACCAATTCATAATCTAAAAAAGGTACTCTTATTTCAAGGGCATGCGCCATGCTCATTTGATCTGTATCGCGTAATAAAACGTTTTGCATGTAGGTGCTAATTTCTGCAATACCAACAGCCGAAATTAAATTGCCACTCTGGGCTTTAATATTTTTAATAATTTCTGCCACACTATTTTTAGCAGCAGTTTTTCCGCTCATCAATTTTTTTATTTGATCTTCAAGCAACACTTGACGCGATAGCGGATAGGTATTTTTAAAACTCAATGAATTTTGCTCAAGCAACTCTGCAATTTTTGAAGAGGAAATGCTTGGCCTTATTAATTTGTTAAACTTAGCAGCCAATGCTATTCCTGGAATGCCGCTCAGCCATTTTAATTTTTCCAATTTTAAAGTTCTATTAAAAATATCATAACCTGCAAAAAGTTCATCGCCACCTAAGCCAGAGAGCGCCATGGTTATGCCTGCATTCTTAGTAGCTTTACTTACCACATAAGTGTTTGGCCCATCACCACTTGGGTGATCCATTGAATGTAAAGCACCATTTAATTCATTTTTAAAATCATTGGGTGTAAGTTTTATTTCGTGATGTTCGGTATTGAATTTATTGGAAATTATCCAAGCATATTTTGCTTCGCTATATTTTTCATCTTCAAACACTACTGAAAATGTTTTTACTTTTGAGGTAGATACTTTACTCATCATTCCCACAACAGCGCTGCTATCAATACCACCCGATAAAAAAGCACCAAAAGGCACATCGGCCACCAACCTCCGTTGTACTGCTTTTTCAAACAAATTATTTACTTTGGCACAAACCTCTGTGTAGGGTGTATCTATTTTTTTTGAAGCCACAAACTGATTGATGTCCCAATATTTTTCAATTGTAATATCGTTATGCTTGGCTATCATATAATGACCGGGCATCAACATAAAAACATCTTTTACCATGGTGTTTGGGGCGTGCACTGTTTGATACCTGAGGTAGTCAATTAATGCCTCGTTGTTAAGCTTGCGCGGAACAATTTCCGATTCAAGTAATGATCTAATTTCAGATGAAAAAGCCAGCACCTGATTTTTATAACTGTAATAAATAGGCTTTATTCCTAAGCGATCTCTTGCAATAAATAGTTCTTTTTTTTCAACATCCCAAATGGCAAATCCATACATGCCATTAAACTTTTTTAAACATTCTTTGCCCCATCTGCTATAGGCTGCAAGAATTACTTCAGTATCGCTGGCAGTAATAAAGTGATAAGGTTTATCCTCACTTCCACGGCTGGCTCTTTCTAAATCAAATCTTAATTCTTTAAAGTTATATAACTCGCCATTGTAAACTATGCAATAGCGTTTATCATTGCTCCACATTGGTTGATGCCCACCGCTTGATAAATCAATAATGGATAATCTTCTTTGACCAACAGCAATATTTACATCACTAAAAACACCTTCATCATCTGGCCCACGGTGAGCCATTTTAGCATTCATTTTTGCCAAATATAACTTCCCTTTTTCAGGATCTTCAATTCCTAATATGCCGTTAATTCCACACATAATTTATTGTATTTTTTTACATTGCTATCACCTAAAATTTAGCGCCACAACTTAATTCATATTTTAAATAACACACTCAACAATATTTTCATTTATTCAATAGCTTTTTCTGCTATGGGTTCAATGGCCGAGGCTACATCTTTCTTTACATACTTATTCTTAAAATCGACATAATTATAATAATAAATCCACATAAAAATTGGAAAGCCATTAATGAAATAATTTCCCTGTCTAAGTAAATAAAGGATAATAATCACCAAAACCGCGCTACCTACAATCCAATGGTTCGATTCGGGATGGATCTTACTTCTTATCACGTAAAACTTAAAAATAAAAATTAAAATAAATAAAATACCTATTAAACCGGTTTCAGACAAGAGTCTTAAAAACATACTATTGGCATCCGATTTATTGAACTCAATGTTTAAGATGCCTGCTTGTTTAGTTAATGAATATTTCTCGAAAGCCACTGCATGCGATCCTAAACCTGTTCCGGCAATCGGATTATCTTTAAAATTTTCGAAAGCAATGTGGTAATTGTTGTACAATACAAAGCTTGATGAGTTCACATTATCGCGCGAAAAATCTTCATCAAGCCATAAACCTAAACCACTATCAACGCGCTTTTTTACTTCGGGCACATTGCCATACAGCAGGGAGCCTAAGGCAATAAAAATGACAGCAGCACCAATAAAGTTAGAAATTTTTGCATAGTTTAAAATGATTAAAATTCCTGCAATAAAAAATCCTATAAAACCTGTAGATGAGGTGGTTAGCAATGTGGCAATTAAAATGAGCAATCCTTTTTGCGTGTGTATAAAATGGTTTTTTCTAAAAATGATATTATAAACAACTACAAAACAAGCAGGAGCAATCATAATAGCACATTGCGAGGCTTCCGAAAATATAGAATTCATACGAATACCGCCACTGGAATTTTGCACAATGCCCCATTTGTTAAACAGCCATTTGTAGTTATAACCAGGTGTAAAGCCAATGTAATAGCTAATTACTTCAACAATGCCTATAATAGAAACTATATAGGCGCCTTTCATGTAATAAGAGAATATTTTCTCTGTCTTAAATTCGTAGTGTAACATTACATATTGGTAAAAACTTGCCGATAGCAGCACCCCAATAAATATCTTCATAAAACCCGCCCATGTATTATTACCCGAGTATATTTGTAATACACCTAAAACAAGAGGAATAAATAACAACTTAAGCGGAGTTTTTGGTACACCAAATCGGGCGTAGAAACCGGGTAATAAAATTAAAAAAATGATGTAATGCAAGTAGCCTTCAAAAGGTGAGTTGAAAAATGTAATTGAGCTAACAAAAACAGAAATGAAAATTAAGAGTGTAATTCTTGCGCTGTTTAACATCACTTTTTCATCAATTATTTTGTCTTATTTTTTGCTACAGCAGCCGTAAAAAAATCGACATGCAATTTTGCAATATAAGTCCATAAAAAGTTCTTTCTAATTTTATCCACAGAATTTTTTTTCATCAAGTTAAGTTCATCAATAGGCATTTGATTAAATTTCTCAATAATTAAATGCAGGTTATTAAGTTCATTCAACTCCATCAAATAGCCATTTTTATTGCCTACCAATAAGTTTACAGCACCCACATTACTGGCTATAATCGCCAAGCCACTTGCCATGCCTTCCATAATTACATTAGGCATACCTTCGCTATAACTTGGACAAATCAACACATCACTATTTCGTGTAATGTTTTTAATGTCTTCTTGGTTATTAATTGAACCATGATAAATTACATTTTCTTGTTTTAATTGATGCACTGCTGGTATAGGACCAATAAAATGAAACTCACAATTTGATTTATTTAGTTTAGCAATTGCATTGGTTAGTTCCTGAATACCTTTTCTACGTTCGTACCTGCCAATGAACACATATTTTTTTATAGGGCCTACAGCTTTTATGTTTTCATTCAACCACCATTCCTCAATACCAGTTGGGATAGAAATGATTTTTGAGTGCTCAACTGGAATTGACTTTATCACATCATCAATCTTAGATCCATAAGAAAATACATAATCGGCATTATTGCAAATAAACTTAACGGGCCCTCTAAATAACAAATGTTGTTCAATTTTTAATTTAAATGAAGGCGCTGGCTGAAACATTTCATAGCCATGAAAATTAACAGCCAAAGGTGTTTGAATTGTTTTTGCTTTTTTCTCTTGCGCCAATTTCCATCCCGAAAAACCTTTGCAGTAAATAAAATCAACAGGTGCTCTTTTTTTTAGCGCATCGTAAATAGCCAATGAATATTTGTAAGACGATCGCAAATAATGTCCCGGCATTTTATCCGAAACAGGAAATTTTATAACAATTGAATTAATTCTTGATTTTTCCTCCTCACTAAAGAGTTCGAGTATTGAAATATCATAGCTACTCTGGTTAGTGTGATATAAGTCAACCTCAATACCCAAACCAACCAGGTACTTACACAAGTAATACGAATGTTTTTGCATTCCTCCAATTACATAAGGAAATATGCCATCTGTTACTAATGCTATGCGCATAATTTATAAGCTTACTTAAAATTTGGCTCAAATATAAGGCTCTTAAGGAATCTTTATACAATAAATATGGTGCATAGTACTTTTATTGTTTTGCAGTTTTATATTTGTACACTAATTGATGTTATGGATGCGCTAAAAACCCAACTAAATAAGTTCACAAACAACTGGTACACATCGGGTGCTTCTAAGCCCAAAATCCTGCTTTGGTACTTTGTTAATCTTATGTTTTTTACTTCAAGATGGCTGCCAGTAAGCGCTATTAAAGTAGCGCTATTGCGTATTTTTGGCGCCCAAGTGGGCCGTGGTGTTGTTATTAAACCAGCTGTAAATATTAAATACCCATGGCGTTTAAAAATTGGCAATCATGTATGGATAGGCGAGCAGGTATGGATTGATAATCTTGAAAATGTTGAAATTGGCGATCATGTGTGTATTTCGCAGGGTGCAATGTTACTTTGTGGTAATCATAACTATAAAAAATCAACCTTCGACCTCATGGTAGGTAAAATTATTTTAGAAGAAGGCACATGGATTGGTGCACAAACAGTTGTTTGTCCGGGTGTTGTTTGTAAAAGTCATGCTATATTAACGGTGGGAAGTGTTGCTACTAGTGAACTTAAGGCCTACACAATTTATCAGGGAAATCCAGCCAAGGCCATAAAAGAAAGAGTGATTAGTAATTAAAAAAAGCACATGAAAGTAAGCGTAATAACGGTAACCTATAATAGTGCCCAAACAGTAGAAGATACCATAAAATCGGTGGTAAATCAAGATTATAATGATATCGAATATATTATTATCGATGGCCTATCGAAAGACAATACGCTAGAAATTGTTAACAAATACAATACTAAAATTGCAAAGGTAATTTCCGAAAAAGACCATGGAATTTACGATGCCATTAGCAAAGGAATTAAAAATGCCACAGGCGATATTGTGGTTGCCTTAAATTCTGACGACATGTACGCATCAAACGATATTATCACAAAGGTGGTGGAGCTATTTAAATCGAGCCATGCCGATGCTGTGTATGGCGATTTAAATTATGTCGACCGCGTTGATACCAAAAAAGTAATTAGAAAATGGAAATCTGGCGCCTACAAAAAGGGACATTTTTTAAAAGGTTGGATGCCGCCCCATCCTACGCTTTTTGTAAGAAATTACTGTTATCAAAAGTACGGTAGTTTTAATTTAAGTTTAAGGTCCTCTGCCGATTATGAATTAATGCTCAGGTTCATACACAAGCACCAAATTAAGGTTGCTTATTTACCGCAGCTCATCGTAAACATGCGTGCCGGAGGGCAAAGTAACGTAAGTTTTAAAAACCGTTTTAAAGCCAACCGCGAAGACAGAAAAGCATGGGAAATTAATGGCCTAAAACCGGGCCTGCTTACCCTGCTACGAAAACCCTTAAGCAAAATAAAGCAATATTTTCATTAATAAAATTCGGTTTTCTAACAAGTAGTTGGGCGCTTTTTTACAGGTAACGTTTTGCTTGTATCACGATGGCTTCGTTACCGAGGCACTGAACTGCAAACCTGTTACAAACTTAAAAGAAAATTTGAACTTTCAAATTTACACTAAACTAGCGGCTATCGCTAGCATGCTCCTAGCAGAAGTAGCCTTATCGCGCAACTTGAATTCGATTATTCATTAATTCTACGTTGAAGTTCACTTTTGCTTTTAATGCTCCAAATACCTTCAATATAGTTTCCACTGTCACATTAGTTGTGCTGTTTTCAAGTTTAGAAATTTGTGCTCTTTGAACACCAATTAATTTCCCCAATTCGTCTTGAGTTAAATTTCTTTCAAGTCTTACCTTACGGATCATTTCTCCTAATATTTCAAGTTGCAACTCTTGTTCATAATGAGTTCTTTTTTCAGTCCCTATTTCTCCAATAAATTCATCTTTTATTTGGTCGAAACTATACATTTTCAATTCCTTATTTTTTGTTGCCATCTTTTCTTTGATTTTTAAGTTCAAAATATTGTAATCTGATTTTTTCAGCCTTTAAAATTTCCTTCTCAGGTGTCTTTTCGGTTTTCTTTATTATTCCATGAGTTGTTAATACTAAAGTGTGTTCAACCTTGGACTTGTCCCAAAATGCAAAAATTCTGTAATGTGTTTTATTGTATAATGTTCTAAATTCCCAAATTTCCCCTTTTAGTTTTTTAAATAGTTCATTGTCAGTTTTTGCTTTTGCTTTGTCAATATTAAAAATGATTTTGTCTCGACTTTTTTCGTCCAATTGCAACAAAAAATCCCGCGCTTCGGTTAAGAATATCACTTCAAATTTGTCCATTCATTGATTTTTTAATGTTTCCATACAAAGATACAAGCATTTTTCAATTCCAACAAATTAAACCCAAATTAATCAATAGGAGATTTAAAAAATCGAACTACTTGATTTAGTTGGGTTAATCCCTACCGATAGCTCCTATGTTCGCAGAGTAAATTACTTTTGTATTAGAAAGTGAAAAAGAAT
>CAIKXD010000254.1 GCA_903831265.1 uncultured Bacteroidota bacterium | reverse complement strand
TTGGGATTTTGGTGATGGCAATACAGGTACAGGTGCAAATGTTAGCCATGATTACTTTATTTCCGGTACCTATCAGGTACAAATGATAATAATAAGCTTGAGTGGATGTACAGATACAATCACAAAATCTATAATTATTCAGGTTAATAGTTTGCCTTCTGTGACAATTGATGCTCCGGTTGTAAAATGTACAGGAAATGAAGTGATATTCTCTAGCGTCATACAATCAACAGATCCAATCACATTTACTCAATGGAGGATTTCGAATGGGGTGAATAGTGTTGGTCCGGTTTTAAATTATACATTTGCTTTGCCCGGAACATATACAGTAAGATTTATTGCAGGTACAGCCAACGGTTGTTTTGATACTGCATTCCATACAATACAGATAAACCCTTCTCCAAATGTAAGCGCCAGTGCTAATGTTACAATATGTCTTGGAAATAGTACACAACTAACCGCAACTGGAGCAAACCAATATCAATGGTCTCCATTACAAGGGCTTAGTTGTAATACTTGTCCAAATCCTGTAGCTACGCCAACAGTTACCACTCCATATTTTGTTACAGGTACCAATACCTTTGGTTGTTCTGTAATAGCTACAACAGTTGTAACAGTCATTCAACCATTTAATATGACAGTATCTCCAAACGATACAATCTGTATTGGAGAGAGTGCAAACTTATTGGCTACTGGTGCAACACGTTATTCATGGAGTCCTACTCAAAATTTAAACAATGCGAACATTTCAAATCCTGTTGCCAATCCAATAGTCACAACCAGTTATAGGGTGGTGGGTTATGATGGATTTAATTGTTTTACGGATACAGCATTTGTAATTGTTGCAGTTGGTAAATATCCTACTGTAAGTTTAGGGCCTGATTTAACATTGTCAACGGGTACAATACTTCCATTAAATACTGTTATTCAAAACGGACCAATCCGTTCATGGTTATGGACCCCTTCAACAGAATTAAGTTGCACAACTTGTGCTTTGCCTAGTGCAGTCATCAAAAAGAATATCAGTTATATCGTAAACGTAAAAAATATTTATGGCTGCGAGGCTGCTGATACCATTCAGATAAAAGTGTTTTGTGAGGATACGCAGGTATTTGTTCCAAATGCATTTACGCCGGATGGGGATGGTGTCAATGATGTGTTGATGGTAAGAGGAAAAGGGATTGTTTCGGTCAAATTTTTCAGGATATTTAATCGTTGGGGTGAATTGATTTTTGAAAAATCAAATTTCCCTCCCAACAATTTGAGTTACGGCTGGAATGGTAAAATAAGAGGAGTTTCAGGCCCTCCGGATGTATTTGTTTATACGGCAGAAGTTGTATGTGAAAACGGTACTACTTTTATTTACAAAGGCAACACATCTATTATTAAATAAGGAAAGAACGAAAGATGAAAAATTTTAAAATAATTATAGTTGCTGTTATCTTTTTTAATTTGTCGCTAAAGGCACAGGATATTAATTTTTCGCAATTTTATGATATGCCCTTATTGCGCAATCCTGCATTAGCAGGTCTGTATAAAGGTGATTTTAGGGCTACTGCAGCTTTTAGAAATCAATGGAGTAGTGTAACAACTCCATATGTGTCGCAGGCTTTGGGCCTGGAAGCTAAATTTTCAGCCTTTGGTAATTCAAATAATTATCTTGCATTTGGTGTACAGATTACAAATGATCTTGCAGGCGATTCAAGATTAGGCAAGACCCAGGTTCTTCCCGTTTTTACATTTCATAAATCCCTGAGTGATGATAAAGATACCTACCTCTCACTGGGGTTTATGGGAGGCCCTGTTCAGCAGCGTTTTGACCCAACTAAATTAACTTTCGACGATCAGTTTGTTAATGGATCATACAGTTCTACAAATCCTACTCAACAAACATTTTCAAACACAAATGTTACTTATATCGACGGTTCCGTTGGTATGTCATTTAGTAGCACTTTTGGTTATGATGTAAAATATTATGTTGGTGCTGCATATTTTCATTTTAATCAGCCAAAAGTAGCTTTTGATAAAGCAAGGGATATAAGGTTAAATAAAAAGGTAATGATTAATGCAGGATTATCTGTACCAACAAGTGATTATGACAGAATAATACTTTATGGAGATTATTTCGACCAGGGCGGGAATAGCCAAATGCAGGGTGGATTTATGTACCAGCATTTTTTGGTGCAGGAAGATGAAGATGAAACGGTGAGTTTATCCGGTGGATCTTTTTTGAGATGGAATGATGCAGTGGTTCCAGTTTTAAAATTGGAGTATTATCATTTAGGAGTTGGGCTTACTTATGATGTAAATATTTCAA
>CAIKXD010000253.1 GCA_903831265.1 uncultured Bacteroidota bacterium | reverse complement strand
GGTAATAGCTTAATTAATTCTTGGACACAAAATTAAGTAATAACTTTAAATTTGTGTTATGAGTTTACATCGAAAAAAATGGAGTAAAAAAGATAAAGAAGAAGTACTTCTTTACAATGATCAGCATGGTGTTTCACAAACATCACGAGAATTTAACATCTCATCTGCAACAATTTACAATTGGAAAAAGAAGTATGATGAATTAGGAACTGTTGGTCTAGAAACGGGCTCAAAAACATCCTTAGAACGAGAGCTGACCCAGCTTAAAAGAGAAAACAATGAACTTAAAAAGCTTGTTGCTGAAAAGGAGTTGACTATTAAAGTTAAGGACTCGCTATTAAAAAAAAACATGTTACAAAGACCGAAAAAGTAATGGTACTAGATGATTTTTTAGAGCAGGAGTATCCTTTAAAAACATTATTGAAAATACTTGAATTACCTCGAAGTAGTTATTATTACAAGTCAACTGGAACAAAAGCTGGAAAGCGAGTTTCCAATACTTTTAATAAAGATGGCACACATGTAATTAAAGATACTGTAGTTGAAGATATTAAGCAACTTCTTTCAGGTGAGTTTATTGACTATGGGTACTATAAAACCTACATTCATCTCACCAGAGAACTCCGCTATTCTATTGGCTCTTCGAAAACTTACAAGATCATGAAAGAGAATAAATTGCTTAAATTTCAAAGAGATAAACATAAAAAAATCAGTAGAAATTGGGTTAAAGACCTTGTTCCTCAGGTACAACATCCTTTTAACTTTTTAGAATTTGATATAAAATATGTTTATGTGCATGGAACAAGAAGCAATCTAATGGTATTAACTGTATTAGATGTATTTACCAGATGGAATTTGGGTCAATATATCGCCTACAGTATTACAAAAGAGAATGTTATTGACCTTTTTAATCAGATAGTTCAGAAATACCAAATGCCTGAAAGATTTATTGTAAGAAATGATAATGGAAGTCAGTTTGTAGCTAGCCTAGTCCAGGAGTATTTTACAGAGAAGAAAATAATACAAGAATTTACAAAGCCTTCAACACCCCAGCAAAACGCACATATTGAGAGCTATCATTCAATAATGGAAAGCGCGGTGTGCCAAAGGTTTGAATTTATTGATAAGGACGATTGTATAAATACTTTGAATAGATTTAGAAAATTTTATAACTTTGAACGTATTCATGGTGGACTAGGATATCTATCTCCGTTTAAATATTTATCCAAATTAGGTTTTAGTATGAAAAATGAAGCGGCTTAGTCAAAAAAATATTTAGAAAAATGTGTCCAAGTTTTTGCATTTAAGACATTATCCATTAAAAGTGTGGCCAAATTATTAAGTGAGTTGCCGAATTAAAATTTAAAATATTACTTTGTTAAATAATTAACTAATCTTCGCCATGAAAAGAATTTTTACTTTAAGTATTTTGACAATTTTGAGTTTATCAGCTGTTTATGCTCAAAATAATTTGACTTATGCATGGGCACACTCGCCATTTGATGCTAATGGTAAAACTATGTCAATTAAAGTATCAGATAAGAATGACATCTATTATGGTGGTTATTATTATGGTGGAAATCCATGTGATTTGAACCCAACGGCTGGCTCAAATATCTTTACAGATGAAGGTCCATTTTTGGCTAAACTAGATTCAAATGAAAACTATGTATGGGGTTCTGTGCTTTATTGCCTTGGTGCGCTTTTCACTATTAATGATATTGCTGTAGATACTTCAGATAATGTTTATGTGATTGGAACTTTTCAGGATGCTACTGTAGATTTTGATCCAGGACCTACCACAACTAACATATATAGCGGCAGCACTTCCACCATTTTTATTGCAAAATACGATGCTGCCGGTAGCTTCCAGTGGGCATATAAAATTGGAGGTTCTGGTGTAGAAAAAGGCTATGCCGTTGAAGTGGATAATGCACAAAACATTTATTTCGCTGGTTCGCTGGGAAGTGCTAATGTTGATGTTAATCCGGGAACGGCTGTTAAAATACTTAGTACTGCAGGGCAAGAAGATATTATGGTATTAAAATTTAAACCCAATGGTCAATTTGTTTGGGGCTTTAATCTGGGCAAAAATGATAACGACTATTGCACAGATATACTATGTGATAATAACGCCAATATCTATTTAACTGGAAGAGTATCTGCTATCACTAATTTCGACTTCAATCCTTCGGCCACAGTAAGCAATGTTGGCTGTTTTGTTGATGATGCTTTTATTGCTAAATATGATTCTTCAGGCGCTTATATATTTGCCCACACCATTGGTGGCGGGGCCGGGGAAGAGGTTGGTAATGCGCTTGAATTTTATAATAATACGATTACAGTGGCCGGAAATTCTATCAATACTGGTCCAAATATATTTTTAGATGCCAATAATACCATGACGCTGCCAAATGCAGGATTTACCATTGATAATGATGTTTTTTTATATCGTTTTTCAACCAATGGAAATTATATAGATGGTTTGGGCATTGGCGGTGCCGGAACTGAATATGTAAATGATTTTACTATTGATAATGCAGGAAATTTTATTCTAACAGGTTATCATGGTGACTCAAATGATTTTGATCCAACAGTTGGTGTCTTTTCTTTGCCAATAACTTTAGGCGACTATAATAATTTTATTGCCTCCTATTCAGGTAGCTTTGCATACCGATATGCCATACAATTTGGAAGCAATAATAATGATGCCAGCAACACGATAGCGCAAACAAACAATGGAAATATATATGTTGGAGGTTATTTAGGAAATACTGATAATGATTTTGATCCAACAATTGTTGTGCAAGGTGTTCAGCCTCATAGTCAAGTAACATTTGGTTTTTTTATGGCCAAATATATACCTTGTAATGCGCCTCCTGTTCAACCAAGTGCAATTATTGGAACAAATTCGTTTTGCTTTAATACTAACCAATTAACTTTTAGTTTGAATCCAATAACAAGTGTTAGTTCATATACCTGGAGCTTTCCATCAGCCTGGACTGGAAG
This sequence comes from uncultured Bacteroidota bacterium, assembly GCA_903831265.1. GTDB lineage: Bacteria > Bacteroidota > Bacteroidia > UBA4408 > UBA4408 > CAIKXD01. The sequence goes on along the minus strand of CAIKXD010000253.1, from coordinate 3,283 downwards.
CTCTATTTCTGATAGTATTATTATAAATCTCAGCAATTTATCTGGTACCATAAGTGTAACTGCAAATAATGGGTGTGGTAGTAGTTTATCTCAGGCGCTAGCAATTACTGCCAATCCTTTGCCAACTGTTTCAATAACCACAAGTGATTCGATTCTTTGTATTGGACAAAACGCAACTTTGACCGCTAATGGCGCAAATACCTATAGCTGGAATACGGGTAATACTGGTAGCACTGAAATAGTTTCTCCCATAAGCAACACTAATTATACTGTGATTGGTATTGATGCCAATGGTTGCGAAAATACAAGTTCATTTACACAATTCGTTACAGCTTGTGTAGGCATCAATGAAACAAACAAGGCAATAACTAACTTAATGGTGTTTCCGAATCCTTTTAATGATTTTTTAGTTGTTAATTTAAATACTTTGGAATATACAGAAATAACCATCATGAACAGCCTCAACCAATTGGTGCATTCTGAAAATTTGCAGCAAAACCAAACACTTATTAGCACCCAACATTGGGCCAAAGGAATATACTTTGTAATGTTTAAAAACAACACAGGTTCAAAAACAATGAAATTGGTAAAGTAAAATTAATTTAAACCTGAATTATGTAATGATATTGTTCGATATCATATTAATTGAAAATAAATCATGCGAACATAAAGCAGCCATTTAAATAGCTAATTATTTAATTAGACTATTGGCCATCATAGCTAAATACATTCAATTGGTTAATTAGTTTTTTTTGGTTTTTAGCTCCTTCTAATAGCTATCTGGAGGATAGATTAACTGCCTTCTAACCATTAGGTAATTGTGCCGAGGCTTCGGCACGAATCCAATAGGAATCACATAGTGATGATAAGCCATTTAAGCAATTGGAGGGCTTTTTTGTTAAAGTTTATGTAGTTTAATTGTTGGTGATAACACCAACAATGAGTAAATGAGTAATTCTCTCCTTTTAACTTTGTTTTGTAAGGCTTGCACAAGGGGGTGCAGCGGAAATCCTTTGTGCTTGCGATGCATCGCAAGTACAAAGATTGTAGTGAAAGACCCGGTGCCTACGACCGAATTTTTTCGGGCGGAGGCATGTGCCCAAATGATGAAACTGATTTTGAAAACGAGTGAAATAATTTTATTTCCAATAATAACGCAGAAGCGCCTTACAGCATACTATGCTTACTCGTAAGTTAATTCTGCTGGCTCATTCACTATTATTTGAGGCTTTTCTTTGTAGGTCATTACTTTGCCTGTTACGCACACATTTTTATCTTTTAAAAATATTTCGGGTTTGTAGCTAAACTTTGAAAGATCGCTTTCGAATATAACCACTGTTAGTTTTTGACTCGGAAAATCAGCTCCCAGGTTAAGGCTTGTAACTTTCTTTTCGCCTTTTGATACATGGGTACCATACACTTTATCGCACACTTTTACAGTTTTTCCAATGTAGTTGATTACACTGTCGGTTGGAATAGTTTGGGCAATGGTTTTAGTAGTATTTAGGCTTAGTACGATGCCTACAAAAAGGCATGCGAAGGTGGGTGTTGAGTTTTTACTTGTTTTCATAAAGGGATAGAAAATGAAGTGTTTATATAAATTGAAAGTGTTATAACATTTCGAAAATACCTGCTGCGCCTTGGCCGGTGCCCACGCACATGCTTACCATTCCGTATTTTTTATTTTGTCGTTTAAGTTCATTAAAAATTTGTACCGATAATTTTGCACCTGAACAACCTAGCGGATGGCCCAACGAAATGGCACCTCCGTTCACATTGATAATATCAGGATTTAATTCTAATGCACGCACTACGGCCAATGATTGCGATGCAAATGCTTCGTTTAATTCTATTAAATCTATTTGTTCTTTTTTTAAACCTGCTAACTTTAAGGCCTTTGGAATAGCAGCAACAGGTCCAATTCCCATGATACGTGGAGTTACGCCAGCACTTGCAAAACTTACCATACGTGCAATAGGAGTGAGGTTGTTTTCTTTCATAAATTTTTCGCTTACTACCATTACAAAAGCAGCACCATCGCTTGTTTGAGATGAGTTTCCTGCTGTTACACTTCCTCTGGCGTCAAACACTGGTTTTAGTTTAGCTAATGCTTCAATACTGGTATCAGCACGTGGTCCTTCATCGGTATCTACTACAAAAGATCTTGTTTTTTTCTTTTCGTTTTCATCTAAGTAGTTTTCGTGCACAGTTACGGGAACAATCTCATCTTTAAACTTGCCACTTTGTATGGCTTCAATGGCTTTTTGGTGAGAGTTGTAGGCAAATAAATCTTGATCTTCTCTGCTTACCTTGTATTCGTTAGCAACAGCTTCGGCTGTTAAGCCCATGCCCCAATAATAATCGGGATGTGCCAGTGTAACATCTGCATTGGGCACTATTCTCCAACCTCCCATAGGTATTAAGCTCATACTTTCGGCACCGCCAGCAATGATACAATCGGCCATGCCACTGTGTATTTTAGAAGATGCAATAGCTATAGTTTCTAAACCAGAGGCGCAGTATCTGTTTACGGTCATACCACTAATCTTATCGGAACTAAACGACATTAAAGAAATTAATCGTCCCATGTTTAAGCCTTGCTCTGCTTCGGGCATGGCATTACCCACTATTAAATCATCTACTTGCTCTTCGTTAACATTAGGAACAGATTGCATAATATGCTTTATAACTGTGGAGGCTAATTCATCGGGACGTGTAAATCTGAATCCACCACGGTTTGCTTTTCCAACGGCTGTTCTGTATGCGGCTATTATATATGCGTTCATTGTGATTTATTTTTTGAGGATTGTTTTATTTGCGATTGTTAGACTTAGTATGTATTTTTTGAATTTGGTATTGAAACTTTTGGTATTGAGACCTTTGGATTTTAGTATTTAGACTTTGGTAATGAGATTTTTAGATTTTAGTATTTGCACTTTTGGTATTTAGATTTTTGGATTTTAGTATTTAGACTTTGGTAATTAGATTTTTAGATTTTAGTATTGAGACTTTGGTAATGAGATTTTTAGATTTTGGTATTGAGACTTTTGGTATTTGGATTTTAGTATTGAGACTTTTGGTATTTAGATTTTTGGATTTTAGTATTTAGACTTTGTTAATGAGAGTTTTAGATTTTATTATTTAGACTTTTGGTATTGAGATTTTTAGATTTTATTATTTAGACTTTGGTAATGAGATTTTTAGATTTAGGTTTTAGAATTTAGAATTTAGAATTTAGAATTTAGAATTTCGTTTTATATTTTTGACTTAATATATTCAATTG
>CAIKXD010000252.1 GCA_903831265.1 uncultured Bacteroidota bacterium | reverse complement strand
GCCCAAATTTGTTTTATGGCATTGTCCCAAACCTATTTCCGATTGGCATTTACCAATGATAATGCGTAATTTGGATTAAAAAAAATTAAGCATATACAATTGAAGTGTTTGGGCACATGCCGCTAAAAGCATTTAAATCAACAACAAACATAACGTACAAGCGGCACCGGGCTCTCACTCCTATCTTTTTATTACAGCGCACTTGCCACGCCATAAAAAGGATATCCGCTCCAATCCCTTGCGCAAGGCGTTTTACATTAAAATTGATTCGCTTGTGTTTGGGTTTGTTGGTGATAACGCAAAAAAAGAGTAGTTTGTTGTTGATAACACCGACAAAGAGTAAGTTTGTTGGTGATAACACCAACAAAGAGAAAGCGCAAATGGCAACACCAACAAAGAGTAAGTTCAGGAGTACTTTTACTACAAATAATTTATCAATAACAAAACAACTCAAAAGATGATAAAAATCATATTTTAAAGTAACTTTTGAGACCGATTTTTAAGCTATGAGTACCGACATTTGCAATGTGTTAATAATGTATTAATAGCGTATAATTTAAAATTTAACCATATGAAAGTAGAACAAATTTATACCGGATGTTTGGCTCATGCAGCTTATTATTTAGAAAGCAATGGAGAAGCAGCCATATTTGACCCATTACGCGAAGTGCAACCATACATTGATCGCGCAATGAAAGATCAAGCACAAATTAAGTTTGTGTTTGAAACGCATTTTCATGCCGATTTTGTAAGCGGTCATCTTGATTTAATGGAAAAAACAGACGCCGTTATTGTATTTGGCCCAACGGCAAAACCTGCCTACAAAGCCTTAATTGCCGAAGATGGAGAAGTATTTAATATTGGAAAAATTAAAGTAAAAGTAATTCATACACCAGGCCATACTATGGAAAGTACCACCTATTTATTGATTGATGAAAATGGCAAAGAACATGGCATAATCACAGGAGATACTTTGTTTATAGGCGATGTGGGCCGACCAGATTTAGCACAACACGTAATTGCTGAATTAACTCAAGAAAAATTAGCTGCGCATTTATATGATTCTTTGCGTAATAAAATTATGCCTTTAAGTGATGACTTAATTGTATATCCCAACCACGGTGCTGGTAGTGCTTGTGGCAAAAATATGAGTAAAGAAACAACTGATACTTTAGGGCATCAAAAACAAACGAATTATGCATTAAATCCAGCTTTAAGCAAAAGCCAATTTATTGAGGTATTGTTGAACGGTTTAGTGCCGCCTCCGGGCTACTTTCCACAAAATGTATTAATGAATATTAAAGGCTATGATAGCTTTGATAAAGTAAAAGCGCAAGGCACTAGAGCGCTTACTGCAAGTGCGTTTGAAGCCGCAGCTAATGAAACAAATGCCCTAATTATTGACACTAGAAATGCGCAAGAATTTGCCAAAGGATTTATTCCAAACGCTATCAACATAGGTATTGATGGAAGCTTTGCCACCTGGGTTGGAACTATGATTCCTGATGTAAAACAAGCCATTTTATTAGTTGCAGATGCAGGTCGCAAAGAAGAAATTGTGACTCGTTTAGCCCGTGTAGGCTATGACAATGCGTTAGGTTATTTAAAAGGCGGCTTTGAAGCATGGGCAAAAGAAGGAAAAGAAACAGATGAAATTATAACTGTTAGCGCAGAGGACTTAGCAGAAATGCTATACCATGAACAAGTAAATATTATAGATGTTAGAAAAGAAAGTGAGTACAAGAGTGAGCACATTATTGAAGCCATTAACATGCCACTCGATTTTATAAACAACCATATGAGTAGCATTGATAAAAACACAACCTACTATGTGCATTGCGCTGCTGGCTATCGTTCTATGATATTCGTTTCTATTTTAAGATCGCGCGGTTATTATAATTTAATTGATGTAAAAGGAGGTTTTAGTGAAATTAAAATAACAAACAAATTTAAACTTACCGATTACGTTTGCCCAACTATAATGTTATAAAATAAGGTGTTTTAAATGGATTGAAAAAGGTGACTTCGGTTGCCTTTTTTTATTTGCGGCATTAAAAAAGATTAATAATATATAATTGAATTGTTTGGGCGCATGCCGCCATTAATAATTTATATTAAAAATAAACATACCGGTTAAGCGGCACCAGGCTTTCGCTCCTATCTTTTTTCAGCGCACATGCTACGCCATAAAAAGGATATCCGCTCCAATCCCTTGCGCAAGGCGTTTTACATTAAAATTGATTCGCTTGTGTTTGGGTTTGTTGGTGATAACACTAAAAAAGAGTAGTTTGTTGATGACAAGTTTGTTGGTGATAACACCAACAAAGAGTAAGCAGTGTCACCCTTAGGATGCGCGCGCTAGTTTGGCTTTGGAACGTTTTCTATTAAAATGATGAAATACCTTGAGCAGCCTTTTCAGGCGCTGTATGCGCGCATCAGTTTAGTGATTTGATTTTAAAATACGTGATTAATACTTAGCACCACCAGTCCCAATATTCTCAATAGGATGCCAAGTGGTTTTTATTTCTTGCGTATCTAAAATATGATAAGGACTTTGCGCATCACTTGCGCTGCCATTGCTTTTATTGTGAATGAATACGCGCTTTACATTTAATGTAGCTAACTCTTGAATGGTTTTAATCACTGCTGCATCATCGCCATAATAAATAGTAGCGTTTACATCCATATGGTTGGCAAAATGTGTATGCAACTCGCTTACTTTACCTGTTAAAATATTTACCACACCGCCGGGCACATCAGATGAATTAAGCACCTCAGCAAAAGTAACTGCACATAATGGTTTACTCTCTGAACCTAAAACTACACAAGTATTACCGCCTGCAATTACAGGTGCAATTGCGTTTACTAAACTTATCAAACTTGTATCTTGCGCGGCTAAAACGCTTACTACGCCTGTTGGTTCGGGCACCGAAAAGTTAAAATGCGATGTTGCCACTGGATTGATACTGCCAAATAAAGCTTGGTATTTATCGCACCAACCGGCATAATACACTAATCGATCTGCAGCTAAATTTACTTCGCTTTCGGCTACTTTTGCAGTACTGCCTTGTTGCATTAATTCTTCAATAAATTGTGCTTTACGGGTTTCGAGCATTTCGGCAATGCGATATAATATTTGCGCTCTGTTAAATGCAGCTCTGCTACTCCATCCAACAAAGGCACCGCGGGCAGCAACTACTGCATTTCTAAAATCTTTACGCGACGAAAGACACATGTTAGCAATGAGCCTTCCTGCTTTATTTTTGAGCGGATAATATCTACCACTTTCGGTGCGAGGAAATGCACCTCCAATGTAAATTTTGTATGTTTTTAAAACTTCTATTCTTGCCATGATTTGATGTTATTGTTTTATTATTTTATTGCCACAGATTCACAGATTAAAATATAATGCGCTTAAATTTTAAAGAATTTTCCCCGAAGTTAATCAAGAGTCCAATGGGTAATTTTGATATCGCAAGATAATTAATTACTTGATTGAAATGTTCTTCAACTACTCCATTTTGCGCCTTAATTTCTACTATAATATTATTGATTACAAAATCAGCATAATAATGATGTGGTAATATTTTCCCCTTGTATTCCACCAAATATTTCTTTTCTCTTTCGTATGGAATATTTTTCAATTTTAATTCTAACTCAATGGCATCTTTATATACAATTTCTGAAAATCCTCTGCCAAGAATTCTATGCACCTCCATACAAATACCAATAATTTCAAATGATTCATTTTTTAATGGAAAATTATCATTTGTTTGATATTTTTCTTTTGCTTCTTCCAATGTGTAAAATTCATCCTCACTTTTCAGTGTTGAATAAATCAGTGAATCTGTGGCAACATTATTCATTTTTTTTATTGAATTAAAACTTCAAATAAGAACTCAAACCATGAATGCCACCTTCTCGTCCAAAGCCGCTTTCTTTGTAGCCACCGAATGGCGATGTAGGATCAAATTTATTATACGTATTAGCCCAAACTACCCCCGCTCTTAGTTTTGTGGTTAAATTAAATATTTTAGACCCTTTGTCTGTCCAAACACCCGCACTTAATCCATAAGGAATATTGTTTGCCTTTTCAATTACTTCTTCTACAGTTCTAAATGTTTGAATGGTCAACACAGGACCAAAAATTTCTTCTTGCACAATACGGTGACTTTGAGAAGTATTTAAAAATAAAGTAGGACGGCAAAAGAAGCCCTTTTTAGGAATGTTACAACTACTTTGATACATTTCCGCGCCTTCATCTTTTCCAATCTTTATATACTTGTTAATTGTATCTAATTGCCCTTTGCTGTTAATGGCACCAATGTCTGTGTTTTTATCTAAGGGATCGCCAACAATTAAAGTTTCTAATCTGTCTTTTAATTTTCTAATTACAATATCGGCCACACCCTCTTGCACAAACAAGCGACTTCCAGCACAACAAACATGTCCTTGATTAAAGAAAATGCCATTTACAATTCCTTCTACAGCTTGATCAATAGGTGCATCTTCAAAAATAATATTGGCTGCTTTACCGCCTAACTCTAACGTTAATTTTTTATTAGTTCCGGCAATTGATTTTTGAATAAGTTTACCAATATCTGTTGAGCCGGTAAAAGCAATCTTATTGATATCGGGATGATTTACAATAGCAGCACCCGTTTTACCTGCGCCAGTAATAATATTTACCACACCATCGGGCAAACCACTTTCCTGAATTATTTCGGCTAATTTAAGTGCTGTTAAAGGTGTTGTTTCTGCAGGCTTTAGCACCACAGTATTTCCTGCTGCCAAAGCTGGCGCTATTTTCCAAGCAGCCATCAATAAAGGAAAATTCCAAGGAATTATTTGTCCTGCTACACCCAACGCTTGTGGCTTTCTGTTAGGAAAAGCATAATCTAATTTATCGGCCCAACCGGCATAATAAAAAAAGTGATTAGCAGCCAAAGGCACATCCACATCTCGACTTTCACGAATTGGTTTACCACCGTCTAAAGTTTCGATTACAGCAAACTCGCGCGCTCTTTCTTGCATCAAACGTGCTATGCGATAAATATATTTTCCACGCTCTGCTGCCGGCATCTTGCTCCAAACATTGTTGTAAGCATTGCGTGCGGCTTTTACTGCTTTGTTTACATCTGTTTCATCTGCCTCGGCTACTTTAGCTAAAACTTCTTCGGTTGCTGGATTGATCGTATCAAAATATTTACCTTTTGTTGGCTTCACAAACTTGCCATCAATAAATAAATCGTATTGCTTTTTAAGGTTTATGTGCTTGGTATCTTCTGGCGCTGGCGCGTAATTCCAACTACTATTGAAATCTAAATTTGGTGTATTTTTTTTGGCCATGATTTATTTTTTATACTTTATGATAGTATTAATTTTTGCAAAGTTTTTTATTAAATAAACTCCTCTTCAAATGGTGCACTTTTTACTTTCTCTAATTTTTCATTATGACAATAAATAAAATTTTCTCTGGTATCGAATAAATCTATCACCTCTTTTCTCATAATCATAGTAGGCTTATCAGATAGATGTGCTTTAAAAGAAGAAAATTTCCATTCCTCTATTGTATTAGTATGCTTGTGATTTACTGGATTGCAATGTATATACAACACATTTTCTTTGGCATGTATTTCATCTACTATTTCTTTTCTATGAAAACTTTGGATAAATAAATTTCCTTTTCTTTTTAATTGTTTATTTAATGCTTGTGTATATGCACTAAAAAAGTTTGCAAACTGTTTACTTAAATGAATGCTAAATATATTCTCCGATTGATTGGGCAAACCAATTTTTATTGTTTTAAACTCATCGAAACTAATGTCGTCTGGGATTTTACCATTTGTTCTTAAAAAATCGAATACTTCTTTTTCTGATTTTATTTTAACGAGCCAATGAAAGTGATTTGGCATCAGGCAATAAGCATAAGTATCAACAATGGGGGACAGTAATTCACTATATCTTTTTAGAAAATAAAAATAATTTTCATCCGAATAAAATAAGTTGTCATTTCCATTTGCGTGGTTATAAATATGATACATTTTATCTGGTTCTAATGGGATTCTCATTGGCGTTGGTATTGCTAAAACTTTAACAAAGTTCTGAACTTTGTTAAAGTTAAAAATTAAATTCGTCTAATCTTTAGAAAAATAATCACTCGATTGATACACGCCTGTTGCTTCTTTCATCAATTGCATTAAAACATCATTGGCCAAACTGCTGGCACCAAATCTAAACCATTCGTTGCTTAGCCATGCTGTTCCTAATGTTTCTTTAACCATCACCAGATAATGCAAGGCCGATTTAGCTGTAGAAATACCACCGGCAGGCTTCATACCAATCATAATACCTGTTTTGTAATAATAATCTCTAATAGCTTCGAGCATAACTAAAGTAACCGGCATTGTTGCAGCTGGAGCAATTTTTCCTGTTGATGTTTTAATAAAATCAGCTCCCGCATAAATGGCAATTTCGCTTGCTTTACGAACATTATCTAAGGTTGATAATTCGCCTGTTTCAAAAATTACTTTTAATCGAGCTTTACCACATGCCTCTTTTACTGCAGCTATTTCATCAAATACAAAGTTGTAATTGCCTTTTAAAAACTCCCCTCTGCTAATTACCATATCTATTTCATCGGCACCGTTTTCAACAGCAAACTTGGTATCAGCAATTTTAATTTCTCTTGTTGATTGCCCACTTGGAAATGCTGTAGCTACCGAGGCCACTTTAACGTGCGTATTTTTTAGTGCCTCTTTTGCCACTTTAACCATACTTGGGTAAACGCAAACTGCGGCTGTAGTTGGCAAACCTGGTAAAATATCATGCAAATGTGAAGCCTTATAACACATTTGCTTTACCTTACCATCTGTATCTTTACCTTCAAGCGTAGTAAGGTCAATCATACTCAACACCATTTTTAAGCCTTGCACCTTAGTGTCTTTTTTAATGCTACGAGCTGTAAATCTTGCACAACGCTCTTCAACCCCTACTTGATCTATTGTGGCTGTTTTTGTAAAATCAGGAATGCTTATTATTTTACTCATTATAATTTTATTTCATGCCAAATATAATTAATTATTGTAGAAGAAATTACTAGTACCTCAGGCTGTTTATTATTAAACCCAAATTCCGCATTAGAAACCTACATACCCTTATTTTTCATTAACTACTAAATACTTTTCCGCATCTTAAATTGCAAATGTGATTATTTAGGGTTCACTCAAAAAGTTGCATGTTTTAAAATTAGTTCAAAACAAAACTGTGAGTTATTCTTGAGTAAAAACATGTATTTTATTTTTGATATTTGACACTTTACAAAAGTATAGACATGCTGCT
>CAIKXD010000251.1 GCA_903831265.1 uncultured Bacteroidota bacterium | reverse complement strand
TGCACCACTCTCTCCGATTCAGAATCTAACGAACTTGTTGCTTCGTCTAATATTAATATGGCTGGATCCTTCAAAACTGCGCGTGCAATAGCAATCCGCTGTCTTTGTCCACCAGATAGTTTGATGCCACGCTCGCCAACAATGGTTTCAAATTTTTCGGGAAAGCTTTCTACAAAATCATAAGCATTTGCTTTTTTTGCTGCTTCTTCAATCTCTTCTAAAGTAGCATCGGGCTTACCATAGGCTATGTTTTCTTTAATGGTGCCACCAAAAAGCAATACATCCTGTGGTACAATGGCCATGTTATTTCTTAAGTCTGTAAGGTTGTAGTTCAGACTATCAATTCCATCAATAAAAATTTTACCACTTTCTGTATCATAAAATCTAAGTAATAATCCTACTAAAGTGCTTTTTCCAGAGCCACTTGGGCCCACAATAGCAATAGTTTCGCCCTTATTGGTTTCGAATGAAATATTTTTTAGCACTTGTATTTCCTTACGTGAAGGATATGTAAAAGCCACATTTTCAAACACTACTTTGCCTTCAATTCTAATTTTTACGCCATTAGGCGCAGTAATGTCAAGCACTTCTGCCTTTTCATCTAATATTTCAAAAACTCTTTCAACAGCACCCACCGCTTTTTGTATTTGTGCATATAGTTCGGCAATGCCGCCAAAACTAGCGCCAACAAAGGCAGAATACAATATAAAGGAAATTAAATCGCCAATTAATAATTGATTTTGCGAAGCTAACACTACACCGTACCAGATAACTGCCACTATGGCGCCAAATAAGCAAAAGATGATAAATGATGCAAAAGCACCTCTATATTTTCCACCTAAAATTCCAATTTTTACAATTTCTTCGGTGCTATGGCGATAACGTTTATTTTCAAAAAACTCATTGGCAAATGCCTTTACATTGGTAATTCCTTGCAAAGTTTCTTCAATAATCGTGTTCGATTCTGCAATTTTTTCTTGAACTTGACGAGATGTTTTTCTGATAAAGCGACCAAAAATAACTGCGGCCACCGCAACAACAGGTACAATGGCTAACATCATTAAAGTAAGCTTAGGCGAAATAACTATTAAGAGTATTACACCTCCTATCACTAGGATAAATTGTCTTAAAAATTCTGCGATGGTGGTCGTCAGCGTATCTTGTATTTGCGAAATATCGGCAGACATTCTCGAATTTAAATCGCCAACACGCTTTTGCACAAAAAACGACATTGGTAAAGTAATTAAATGTGCATAAACCGCCTGGCGTAATGATGCCAAAGTGTTCTCGGTATAGTTCACAAAAAGATAAACTCTAAAATAAGAGCAAATACTTTGTCCGGTAAGCACTAAAATCAACATAAGACCAATTTGATTAATTTCTTCGAAATTTTTATTTTCAATAGTTTTTACCAGCTTGCCTAATAGCATTGGAAATAAAAGTGCAGTGCCTCCCGTGAGCAATAAAAAAAACAAGCCTAAATACAATTTCCATTTATGCTCGCCAATATAGGTAAACAGTCTTTTTGTTTTTTGAAGGGATTGCTTATCTATTTTTGCTTTTGGTAAATCTTCTGTATCATCGGCTTTAAAACCTCGTTTTCTGGCCATAATTTTTTTTTGAAGTGCAAAGGTATGTTATTCAATTTATCAAATGTCATTAAAAAGTTAAAGGCCAAAAATCTTTGTGTTTTTCTCTTTTTATTTTGCCAAATTTCTAATATTCTTATTTATTTTAGGTTTTAGCGTGTTTTACTTCCAAAAACTTTCAAGAATAAAAAAATTTAACTAACATTGTCAATTATAAACCCGTAATTAATAACGAAAATCGTATTTAATATCGTAATGAAATCTACCACTCATAAATTTTCATCTTCCTTTATACTTTCATTTTTAATACTACTAGGTGCTTACAATAGTGCCGAAGCGCAATTTTGGACTGAGGATTTTACTCCTACTAATTTTCAACCCTTAGGTGCAGCAATTGGTTACGTTGGAGATAATCCTGGAGCATGGACTGTAACAAGTTTACCTGGAAATACAGGAGGAGCAAATTCTAATATTTGGTATGTGAGTTGTTCTGAAGCAAGCATGCAACCAAACAATTGTGGTGATGTTTGTCCTATTGTTCCCATCCCTCCTCCTACACCATACATTGCACAAAGTTTGCACATTGGAACAGGTTTTGCTGACAATGGAGCGCTTTACGTAGAAACAGGATTCAACCTAACAGACACAGAAATTAGGGCTGAAAGTCCAACAATTAATTGCACTGGTCAATCGGGAATTAATTTATCATTTAACTACATAGAATATGGAGACGGTACAGATGATAATGCACAAGTTTGGTATTTTGATGGTGTAACTTGGTCAATACTAGCTGATATGCCAAAAACACTCTGTGGTGATGGTGTTGGGGGCCCATGTAACACGCTTGTTTGCAATGGTGCACTGCAAGGTTATTGGACAGCATTTTCGATAGCACTTCCCGCTTCGGCAGACAATAACCCGAATGTAAAAATTGGATTTTATTGGCAAAATATTGATGATGGAAATGGAATACCAACTGATCCATCTATTGCTATTGGTAGGGTTCAACTCACAAGCCCAGCCACAGTTAATACAATAACCGCAGGTAATTTAATAGGTCCATTTTGCGCAGGCGCTACTGCTAATTTACCTTTTGCAAGTTCAGGTACATTTAACACGGGTAATGTATACACGGCAGAGCTAAGTGATGCCACAGGTAGTTTTGCGGCACCAGTAAATATAGGAACTTTTACAAGCACTGCCAATGTTGGTAATATTGCTTTAACTATTCCTGCAAACACGCCTGCTGGCTTAGGCTATATGATACAAATTATTTCAAGTGCACCCAATGTAACCTCAACCGCTATTGGGCCATTTACAATTAACGCAGCTTTACCGTTAAGTGTAACTGTTACTTCTAATCCAGGCACTGCAATATGCCCAGGAGAATGTGTTATATTTACTGCTACACCTACTAACGGTGGTGCTGCACCAACCTATCAATGGCAAGTAAATGGTGTAAATGGCACAGCTCCCTCAACCAATGCCACTTATGAAGATTGTAATTTACAAGCTGGAGATCAAGTTACTGTAATTGTAACATCAAACTTAGCCTGTGTTTCTAACTCACCTGCTACTTCAACTGCTCAAACCATTACTAATGTGGCAACAGTTGCTTTTAGTGTTACGTTGAGCACTAGCCCAAGTCCATTTACTATTTGCTCTGGAGATACAGTTAGTTTATTTGCATCAACCACTAATGGAGGAGCTACTCCTACCTTTGCTTGGACAGCTAATGATATTTTACTGCCTGGTTTTAACAATGATACCCTTGTTTATAGCGGCACACCAATTCCTTTAACAGATGGCACTGAAATATGCGTTATCGGAACTTCCTCAATTCCAGGTTGTGTAACCAATTCACCTGACACAATTTGCTCCACAGTTACTGTTATTGCTAGCGTTACTCCTTCAGTTAGTATTGCCGCTGATACCACTACTATTTGTGTTGGAGCTAATGTAGCTTTTACTTCTGCCATAACAAATGGTGGAGCTACTCCTACTTATCAATGGTTTATTGGAGCCACTGCAGTGCCTGCACCACAGGGAACTGGCAGCACATTTACAACCAATACCTTGGTTTCAGGAGATGTTGTTAGTTTAACAATTACCTCAAGTTCAGCCTGTGTAACATCAACAACTGCATCCTCTAATATTATTCCTATTGATGTTTTACCATATGAGACTCCAACCATATCCATTGCACCTAATTCTGGAATTTGCCCTGGCCAGCTTGTTACTTTTCTTTCCTCCCAAACAGGAGGTGGTACAAATCCACAATATTCATGGTTTTTAAATGACACTACTCTACTTGGTAGTTCATCTACCTTAACAGTTAATTCTTCTATTTTTGCGAATAATGATACTGTAACATGTTTAATGATTAGTAATTATGCTTGTTTATTAAATGACACAGCCTTTTCAAATGCCTTTAATGTTCAATTGCTATCTCCAGCTGAACTTGATTTAGGTGATGATGTATCGATATTGTACGGAGAGTCATACAAAACAGACCCCGAAATCAACGGCCCTGTTAATCTTGGTGTGTTTCTATGGTCACCCGATTCAACATTAAGTTGTAACACTTGTCTTAAACCAACAGCTGTGCCTACGCTTACTACTTCTTATATTCTAATTTATAGAAACGCCACTGGTTGCGTTGCCAGAGATACCATAAAAGTTGAAGTTAAGCCCAATTATGAAGTATTTATTCCTACCGGTTTTTCACCAAATGGTGATAATCAAAACGACGTTTTTTATGCCCGAGGCCCTTTTATTAGATCTGTTAACATGAAGATTTGGGATAGGATTGGTGGTTTAATTTTTGAATCTCCTTACGCAAATTATGGTTGGGATGGAACAAAAGATTTTAAAGATGTAAACACTGCCATATATATCTATTACATTACGGTTGAATTTTTGGATGGAGTGGTTAAAGAATTTAAAGGTAATATAACCTTATCAAGATAACTAAATAATAATTTTTAAATAATCATATATGAAAAAGATATTTACCATTGTATTTTCTTCAGCACTTTTCTTGGGCAATTCTTATGCTCAGGATATGCACTTTTCTCAGTACCTCACTTCTCCTTTGAATTTAAATCCGGCACTCACGGGAGTAATGAATGAAGATATCAGGATTTCAAGCAATTACAGAAATCAATGGAAAAGCGTGAGCGCTGAGCCCTACAGAACAATATCAGCTGCTGTTGATGGCACCCTACCACCGAAAAGAAAAACAAATGATTTTTTTGGCTTAGGATTGGTTGTTAATAGTGATAAAGCAGGTGCATCGCAATTGTCGACTAACCAAGCTAACTTGTCAGTTAGTTATAACAAAATGCTTATACCGCGGAGTGGTGGAATGCTCTCTTTGGGTTTTCAAGGTGGGTTTGGTCAAAGAAGTATGTCTTATGATGCACTCACTTGGGATAAACAATACAATGGCGTTAGATATGATCCAGCATTATCTTCAGGAGAAAGTCCTATAGGCAACAGTTTAACTTATATTGATGTTTCTTTTGGTGCCAATTGGAGTCAAACTTTTGGAAAAAACTTTAGATTAAGCACAGGTGCTTCCTTGTGGCATATTAACAAACCTAGTATTTCATTATCAAAAGTTGCTGATGATCCTTTATATATGAAAGTAGGTTTTAATGCGGTTGGCCAATACACTTTACCTTCTCGTCCTGGTACTTCAATTATGCCTAGCATTGTTTATTTCCAACAAGGTACGCAACGATTATTAAACGTGGGTGCTGCATGGAGATACAGATTAGTTGAACAGTCTAGATATACGGGTTGGGTTTCTGAAACGGCTTTGGTTGCGGGTATTTACTATCGCTTGCAAGATGCAACATTTATAAATGTAAGAATTGATTATTTAGATTTTTCGTTTGGTGTTAATTATGATTTTAATATTTCTACTTTACAGGTAGCAAGCAGCAGCCGCGGTGGTATGGAGTTTTGTTTAATGTACAAAAAAGCATTATTGCAAAAACAAAGATATAATCCTAAAAACGGATTAAAGTTTGTGCAGTATTAATTAGCAATTCTAGAGTCTAGCTTAAATTAATTAAACATACTTATTTAAAGGATTCACCATGATGACTAGGACAACTATTGCCATAAATTTTTTAATTTTAATTTTACTTCGTGCTGATTTACAGGCACAAACAGTAATTTTTACAGAAAACTTTAATGCTGCTCCAAATTGGAATTTAAATACTGCTGGTAATTCACTAATTATTGGCTCCTTGCCCAATCCTGGAGGTTCTCCAAATACATGGGCGATTAACAACGTTGGAACAACAGTAGATGGCTCTGCTAATTTACATATTACTTGCAGTGGCTTCATTTGTAATTTATTAGGAGCGCCAGGTCCAGTTTATAATGCCTCTGGTGCAGCAAATAATACAAATACAGCAGCAACAATGAATGCTGATATTAGTGCTGCTACTTTTACTGGAGGTGGTCCATTCACGCTGTCGTTTCAATGGATATGTGATGGTGCTACCACGCCCAGTAACGGATCAGCAAAATTAATATACAGTATCGATGGGGGTGCTAATTGGCTCGAGCACACAACTAATTATAACGGAAATGCTGGAGCTCCAATAACTGAGTCAATAAATATGGCAACACTAGTCGGATTTACACCGGGGGTGAATAATATCAGGTTAGGATTTAGATGGTTTAATATTGGTACAACAGGTCATAGTGATCCACCTATGATAGTCGACAATATCAACATTACAATCCCAACCACAACCAACTCCATAACCACAGGCACAGTTAACGGAAGTCCATTTTGTGCAGGAGCTACTTTCAATTTAGATTTTACCAGTTCGGGTACTTTTAATGCTGGAAATATTTATACCGCTCAATTAAGTAGCGCATCAGGAAGTTTTGCATCGCCCACTAATATCGGCACTTTAAATAGTACAGCTAATTCAGGCTCAATTCCTGTTACAATTCCAGGAGGTGTAACTACGGGCAGTGGTTATATCATAAGAATCATATCGAGTAATCCAGCTTTAACAGGTTCTACCTCGTTAGCATTTTCAATTAATGGGCCAATCGCACCAACGTTTTCTTCTGTTCCAAATGTTTGTCAGAATACTGCTGCGCCAATATTACCAACAAGTTCCACCAATTCAACACCAATAACAGGAACATGGGATTCTCCTGTAAGCACGGCCACTGCAGGAACAACAGTATATACCTTTACACCAAATGTTGGACAATGCGCTACCACCACAACCCTAAGTATTACGGTTGATCCAACAATAACACCAACGTTTTCTTCTGTTCCAAATGTTTGTCAGAATACTGCTGCGCCAATATTACCAACAAGTTCCACCAATTCAACACCAATAACTGGAACATGGGATGCCCCTGTAAGCACAGTCACTGCTGGAACAACAGTATATACTTTTACACCAACCGCAGGGCAATGCGCAAGCTCAACAACCTTAAGCATTACGATTGATCCAACAATAACCCCAACATTTTCTTCTGTTCCTAATGTTTGTCAAAATGCTCCTGCGCCAATATTACCGGCAAGTTCCAACAATTCAACACCTATAACTGGAACATGGGATGCCCCTGTAAACACCGCCACTGCAGGAACAACAGTATATACTTTTACCCCAAACGCCGGGCAATGCGCAAGCACAACAACCTTAAGCATTACGGTTGATCCAACAATAATACCAACATTTGGTGGCATTGGTCCATTATGCATAAATGCACCTTCACCAGTTTTACCCTCTAGTTCAACAAATGCAAACCCCGTTTCAGGAACCTGGAATCCACCTTTAGTAAATACTTCCGCAGCAGGAATAACTACTTATACTTTTACACCAAATGCCAATCAATGTGCAACCACAACAACCATTGACATTGAAATAACAAACTCGATTAATCCGGTATTTACTGTAATAGGACCATTATGCTTGGGCATTGCTGCACCTAGTTTGCCTTCAAGCTCTAGCAACAGCCCTTCAATAACAGGCACATGGAATCCCATCACAATCAATACTAATGTAATTGGCACCACTACTTACACCTTTACACCTAATGCCGGACAGTGTGCCGCAACCACCAGCATTGATATTGAAATAACTAATTCTATCACACCTACTTTTGCTGCAATTGGACCATTTTGCCAAAATACCCCTACTGTTTTATTACCACAAAGTTCTAGCAACCTACCAAGTATAACAGGCACATGGACTCCATTTATTAGTGTTAATACTGCTAACGTTGGTACTACACCTTATACTTTTACACCAGATGCAGGCCAGTGTGCTTCAATAACTACTGTTGATATTGAAATAAATGCCCCTAACATAACACCAACTTTTGCACAGTTAGGCCCTATTTGTTTAAATACAATTGCACCAAATTTACCTACAAGTTCAACCAATACAACAGCAATAACTGGCAGCTGGAATCCTTCAAATATCAACACCGCGGTAGCTGGCATCACCACTTATACTTTTACACCTGATGCTGGTCAGTGTGCCACAATTGCCACCATGGATATTGAAATTACAACTTCTATTATTCCTACATTTGCTAATATTGGTCCTTTGTGCGTAGGAAGTGCTGCTCCTGCTCTTCAGTTAATTTCTACAAATTTACCAGCAATAACTGGTACCTGGAATCCTGCAATCATTACCACAGCAAGTATTGGTACTTTTACCTACAATTTCACGGCCGATCCCAACCAATGCGCTGCTAATGCCAGTATCGCTATCGATGTTAGCAACAGTATTACACCATTATTTACTGCGGTAGCGCCCATTTGCGAGGGAGCCAATGCGCCAATATTGCCTTCAAGTTCGAATAATTCACCAGCAATAACTGGCACATGGAGTCCAGCTACAATAAATACTACTTTAACTGGCATTACTGTCTACAGCTTCACTCCTGATGCAGGTCAATGTGGTGCAACTACAACAGTTGACATAGAGGTTATACCATCGCCACCAGCACCTCTAATTAGTATATCAGCAAGTGTAACAACCATTTGTGCTGGCCAATCAATAGATTTTGTTGCCACACCAAATTCAACAAATACCGGAGATATTATACAATGGTTTATTAATGGCACGGCTGTAACAGGTGGTACAGGACTCCTTTTTAGTTCTAATACATTAAACAATAATGACCAAATAACTGCCACCTTTACACCAGCTTCGTCTTGCCTGGCTGGCCAAATAGCTACATCTAATTTACTTTTAATTACTGTAAATCCTGCAGTAACACCCAGTATTTCAATTAGCTCCCCAACAACTCAAATTTGTGTAGGTGATAATGTTACTTTCAACTCTATCATCAGTGGCGGAGGTAGCACTCCTCAATTTCAATGGTTTATTAATGGCAATGCAGTTGCAGGGGCAACAGCCAATAGTTTTAGCACAACTACACTTTCGAGCTCAGATGCCATTACTGTGCAGCTAACAAGCGATTTAGCTTGCGCTATACCAAATACAGCCAATTCTAATTCATTAACGATAATTGTATTACCTTATGCTACACCAACAATTACTTTGAGTGCCGATAGAGATATTATATGCGTTGGACAGCAAGTAGTTTTAAATTCGGCCATTGCAAATGGTGGTGCAGCGCCTCAATTCAGTTGGCAAATAGGTGCCAATATTTTTACAACATCATCTGCAACATACACAGTTACGGGCTTAAATGCTTCAACCAATATATCATGTACTTTAATTAGCGACTATGCATGCGTTGCTAGTAGTACAGTGTTGTCAAACACCATTGAAATACAAGTGAACCAAATACCAACAGTAACCTTAAGTGATGATGTGACTATACAGGAAGGTGAAACAACCGAACTAACCGCAAGTGCTACAGCAGGTATGACTTATTTATGGGCGCCATCAGCTTCGCTATCTTGCAGTGACTGCTTTACTCCTATTGCGTCGCCAGTTGAAACTACCGTATATACATTTAATGTTACAGATACAGCAACTAGCTGCAACGCCATTGATTCATTAACAGTGACTGTTATTAGAAACTATGATATATGGGTTCCAAGTGCATTCAGTCCTAATGGTGACAGTAATAATGATTTCTTTTTTGTTCGCGGCAATAATATTAAAGAATTCAACATTAGCTTGTATGACCGATGGGGTAACAAAGTATATGAATCATCAAATCTTGCTGAGGGATGGAATGGAGAATTTCAAAACAGAGTGATTAATTCGGGCATACTGGTTTATGTACTTAATTTTACACTTAACGATGGCATTTCGGCAACACAAAAAGGAAATATTACTGTATCTAACTAATCTAATTAGTGATACTAAAAAAGGAGCATCAATAATTTTGATGCTCCTTTTTTATTTACCAGGTTTTAACAGCCAAAGGTTGAAATGTATCGTAATAGAAACATTTAGTATCCAAATTGTAAAATACCTTTGAGCCCAACATGTTAAAGAAAGTTTTAATTGTCTTAGGTATTTTTATTGTTATCATAGCCATTACTGCAACTACGGTAGCACTGGTGTATGAAAAACAGGTAAAGAAAATTATTATAGGTGCAATCAATAAAAAGTTGATAGCCCCTGTTCAAGTTGGCGACATTCAGTTTTCATTAATTAAAAATTTTCCTAAAGCATCGTTAAGTTTTTACAATGTTAAAGCGCAATCGGTTTATGATGGTTTAGAGAAATCAGATTGTCCCAAAAATTTATTCACTGCAAAAGAAATTAATCTGCAATTTAATTTAAGAGATATTTTTAATGGCAACTACACCATTAATAAAATTGAGCTCAGCGGAAGTAATCTCTTTCTTTTTATTGATAAGCAAAACAAAGACAATTATCATTGTTGGCGCACTGATAGCACAGCAAATAAATCATCAGTTAGTTTTAAAATGAATCAAATTTTAGTTAACGAATTTGAAACTAAATATACAGACGAAAAACAACGATTAGCTTTTGATATTTTATTTGATGATGCCCAAATGAAAGGTGAAATATTTGATGAAGACTTTGCTTTAGTGCTTCAATCACATCTTAAAATAAAAACAATTAAAGTAGAAAATACGAGCTATTTAACCAACAAGAATGTTGTATTGGATATTGGTTTATTAAAGAAAAACAAACTATTTAGTTTTAAAGACGCTAAGGCTTCTATTCAAAAGTTAAATCTAATTTTATCAGGTACATTCGGCAGAGAGGATATTGATTTTGAAGCCAAAGGGCAACAGCTAGATATACAATCCTTTTTATCCTTGTTACCTGAAAAGATAAATGAAAAATTCGCTAATTATTCGAGCAAAGGAATTTTTACATTCAATTTTAGTGTTAGAGGCAAGCCTTCGAAGCCCAATTTAAAAGCCAGTTTTAACATCGAGAATGCTCAACTTGGGCAAAGTTCGAGTAACGTTGAGCTTCACCAAATTAATTTAAAAGGATACTACAGCAATGGAAGATCACAGAATTTACAAAGCTCTGGCCTTTATGTAAAAACCTTTAATGCTAAGCTCAACAAAAGTCCCATAGAGGGAAATTTTTCAATCATTGATTTTACCAATCCTTTTATTGACGGAAGTTTAAAGGCCATATTTCAACTTAATGAATTGAAAGAAATATTACAATTAGACACTTTTAAGGTACTTGAAGGCAATGCTAATTTAGATTTACGAATTGCCTGCCCACTTGAGCAATTAAAACAACAAGATATTTCCAAAACCAAACAAGGCCAATTATCTGGTTCATTACTACTGAATGCTACTCGATTTCAGCTTAAGGATGAGTTGCTGAGTTATGAAAATATTGAAGCCGATTTATATGCCGATGATAATTACATTTTGGTAAAACAATTAAGCTTTTTACATGGAAAATCGCAATTAGAACTGCATGGAGAACTTTCAAATTATCAAGCCTTATTTGGCAATAATAATCAACAAGCCTTATTAAGAGCCTATCTGGATGCAAGTAATTTTGAATTAGAAGATTGGCTTCCCAATCTGCAAAAAACATCTAAATCTAGCAAATCAAGTAGCGATACCTATTTAAACAATATTGATTTAAAGTTAAGGACAAAAATAACTCGTTTCAGATTTGATAAATTTATAGCCACTCAACTCTCAAGTAATGTGTATTTTAAGGAAAAACAATTTCGTTTTGACTCACTTAATTTTAACACAATGGAGGGTAAAGCACAGGCCAATGGTGCCATTGAGTTGCAGAATGAGGGTGGATTTGATTTAATTTGCGATGCAAAACTCTCGAAAATTAGTATTACTAAACTTTTTGATCAACTCAATAATTTTGGTCAATCAACGCTTACAGATAAGCATATTGCAGGCAAACTATCTGCAGATATTAAGTATAAAAGCAGCTGGAGTAATTTAAACAATATCATCCCGGAAAGTATTTTAGCCGATGTAAATGTGCTTATTGCTGATGGACAATTGAACAATTTTACACCTATGAATAAACTTTCAAAATTTGTAAGTGTAAACGAATTAAGTCATATAAAGTTTAATGAGTTAGCCAACACCATTAGCATTAACAATAAAAAGATTTCTATTCCTCAGTTTCAAATAAATTCTTCGGCTATGAATTTGTATTGTAGCGGAACGCATGATTTTAATAATAATATCGACTATCATTTTAAAGTAACTCTGAACGAACTATTAAGTAAAAAAAGAAAGCGTGAAGTGCCCAAAAAGAATGAATTTGACGAGATTGAAGATGATGAACAGGGCAAAACAACCTTGTTTATTAGCATGACAGGAAACATGGAAAATCCCAAAATAAAATTTGACAAAAAAGAACTAAAGCAATTCGTTAAAGATGAGATTAAAAACGAGAAGCAAACAGTAAAACAATTGTTGAAAGATGAATTTGGTTTGTTTAAAAAAGATAAGAATCTGAAAGAAAAAAACGATAAAAGAGTAGTTAAACCTAAAGACTTTGATGTTGAATGGGAAGAAGACGACTCAAAGCCAGCAAATAAGGAACAAAAAGGAACACTACCAAAACAAAACAACAAGGTTTTTGGCAGTGAGAGCAAACCCGATAAATCGAAAGAAAAATCGAAGAAAAAGCAAGAAGAAAATAGTGATGATTTTTTGTAACGATAGCAGAGAGTGCGCTTAAATTTCTAAATTTCCAGTAGCACATTTTCAATCTCCTGCAAGGTGCAGCTAACATCATAAACAGGTTGGCCGATTGCTTTTAATAAAACCATTTTTATTTGTTGATCGTTATTTTTTTTATCCTGTAATACAGCATTTAAAATTGCTTTATGGCTTAATTTAATCCATGTTGGAGTTGGATAATGTTTTCGTATAAAATCGATGATAATATCAGCTTCATTTTGATTAAAATTCAATTTGGTTACCGATAACTTTAAGGCTGCTATTAAACCTAATGCCACAGCTTCTCCATGCAAAATATTATTCGCATTTTTTTGTGCAGCAAACTCAATGGCGTGACCAATTGTATGCCCTAAATTTAAAATTTTACGCAAGCCTATTTCGTTGGGATCTTGCGCAACAATAGCTTCTTTTATGGCTAAACTTTTTAAAATAATATCATCATTATAAAAAGCATGAGTGTCAACATTATCAATTAAAAGATGTAATTCCTCGCTCCCCTCAAGGAGTGCGTGTTTTAGCATTTCTGCAAAACCATTTTTAAGATGTTGGTTTGGCAATGTTTTTAAAAATGGTGTATGAATAATCACCAATTCAGGTGGTTGAATTACACCAATTATATTTTTTAAACCCCTAAAATTAACACCTGTTTTTCCGCCTGTAGCTGCATCTACCATGGCCAATAAGGAGGTTGGCACATTTACATATTTAATTCCACGTTTGTATGTAGCAGCCACAAAACCTCCTATATCGCTCACAACACCGCCACCCAAATTAATTAAAAGGGCATCTCTGCCGGCTTGTTCATCTAGTAAAGTTTGCCACACATATTCGCATGTATCCAATTTTTTTTGCGATTCTCCTTCCTTTATTACAATGGATTGAATATTTAATCCTATGAGCTTACAAAAAGTTTTATAGCAATCTTTATAGGTGTTTTCATCGCATAGCACAAAGTGCTTTCCACTACTATTTTGCAATAAGCTAACTAAATCATAAAATTCTACTATTGCTGGCACAATTACATAAATAAGTTAAAAACGAAATTCTTTTACAGTATCCACAAAACACCTCACTTTATCTTTTTCGATATCGGGATACACACCATGTCCGAGGTTGGCAATATGTTTATGTGGGCCAAAAAGCTTTAACATTTCCTCAGTTTCTTTTTTAATAGTTTTAAAATCAGCATAAAGCAAACAAGGATCCATATTGCCTTGTAATGTTTTATTTGGACCAATTAACAATCTACTTTCTTTAATTTCCATATTCCAATCTAAACCAATAGTAGCACAATTTAATGCTCCCATTTCCTTTCTAGCAAAAAAGGCACCTTTAGCAAAAACAGTAACCGGCAATTCAGTGATGGCATTACAAATTGCATCAATATATTTTAATGAAAATTGCGCATATTGTTCAGGTGAAAGTATACCCGCCCAACTATCGAAAATTTGTATCATATCGGCACCAGCCAATACCTGCGCTTTTAAATAGTTAATGGTGCTTTGCGTTATTTTATCCAATAACAAATGCGATTCAACAGGATTTGTGTACAAAAATTTCTTGGCTAAAGAAAAAGTTTTAGAGCCTTTCCCTTCAATCATATAAGCAAATATAGTCCATGGTGCTCCTGCAAAACCGATTAGTGGAACCCTGCCATTCAAGGCACTTTTAGTTAACTTTATGGCATCGGTTACATAACTTAAATCATCTGCTTGCGCAATTATTAAAGCATCAATATCTGATCTGCTTTTAATTGTTTTTTCGAACCAAGGCCCTTTGCTTTCTACCATTTCGTAATTCAATCCCATCGCTTCGGGAATTACCAAAATATCTGAAAATATAATTGCAGCATCAACACCCAAAATATCTACAGGTTGAATAGTAACTTCGCAAGCAAATTCGGGACTTTTAACCAATTCTTTAAAGCCACCCATTTTCTCACGCACAGCTCTGTATTCGGGTAAAATTCTACCCGCCTGCCGCATCAACCAAACTGGTGTTCTCTCTGTTTTTTCGCCTTTTGCAGCGCGAATTATTAAATCATTTTGTAATGGAATATTTACTTGCAAAATAAAGTTTGTATATAGTTTGTATTAAAAAAAATCCCTGCCTTGTATAACAAAACAGGGATTGTATAAGGTAATTTCGATAGATTAATATCTGTACATTTCTGATTTGAAAGGACCTTGGACGGTTACACCAATATAATCAGCTTGTTCTGTTGACAAAGTTTCTAATTCACAACCAATTTTAGCTAAATGCAAGAAAGCAACTTTTTCATCTAAATGCTTAGGCAAAGTATACACTTTGTTTTCGTAGTTAGCTGAATTTTGCCATAATTCTAATTGAGCCAATGTTTGATTTGTAAATGAATTACTCATTACAAATGAAGGATGCCCTGTTGCGCAACCTAAGTTCACTAAACGACCTTCGGCAAGAACTAAGATATCTTTACCATCAACCGTATATTTATCAACTTGTGGCTTAATTACATCTTTAGAAGCGCCATGGTTATTGTTTAACCAAGCCATATCAATTTCGTTATCAAAATGACCGATGTTACAAACGATAGCGTTGTGTTTCATATTTTTGAAATGACGGTCAACTATAATGCTTTTGTTACCAGTGGCAGTAACCACGATATCAGCAACTTTAACTGCATTATCCATTTTCATTACTTGGTAACCATCCATTGCAGCTTGTAAAGCACAAATTGGATCAACTTCAGTAACAATAACACGCACACCCTGACTGCTTAGAGATTGGGCAGAACCTTTTCCAACATCACCGTAACCAGCAACAACAGCTACTTTGCCTGCAAGCATAATATCTGTAGCTCTGCGGATAGCATCAACTAAAGATTCACGACAGCCATACTTGTTATCGAATTTAGATTTTGTTACAGAGTCGTTTACATTAATAGCTGGCATATGCAAAGTACCATTTTTCATGCGCTCATACAAGCGGTGAACTCCGGTAGTTGTTTCTTCAGAAAGCCCTTTGATATCTTTAATTAATTCTGGGTAACGATCAAAAACCATATTGGTTAAATCACCACCATCATCCAAAATCATATTTAGAGGTAGACCATCTTCGAAAGCAAATAATGTTTGTTCAATGCACCAGTCAAACTCTTCTTCATTCATACCTTTCCAAGCATAAACAGGAATACTAGCAGCAGCAATAGCAGCAGCAGCATGATCTTGTGTTGAAAAAATATTACATGAAGACCAAGAAACCTCTGCCCCCAAATGGGTTAGTGTTTCAATTAAAACGGCAGTTTGAATAGTCATGTGTAAACAACCGGCAATGCGTGCCCCTTTTAATGGTTGACTATCGCCATATTCAGCGCGGAGTGACATCAAGCCAGGCATTTCTTCCTCTGCCAATTTAATTTCTTTTCTTCCCCACTCTGCCAAAGAAAGATCTTTTACCTTAAACTTTTCGGCCGGAGATGTTTTTGTGTTGCTCATTTAGTTTTTTTTTAATGTTAATATTGATCTATAACAACAATTTTATGATTTTGTTATAAAATGACTGCAAAAGTAAATAAATTCTGTTAGTTGCACAACTAAAATTTAGTTTTAATCTAATTTATAACACTTGTTTATCAATTAGTTAATGATGGGTAAGATCTACCTTAAATAAATCAACATAACTATTAAGCTATTTCTTTAAAATCAGGAATTTGTTGTAAAAAATCGAATTTGTTTTTAGCCTCCACAATAGTCCAGCAATAATGTTTTAAACCATTTGTAACACACAAATAGGCAGCACCAATAGTTTTGTTGTATACACTTATTTGCGCTATTACTTTTTGATCGATAGCTACTTTACTTGCCTTACATTCAAATATGATAAGAGGAACACCCATTTTGTTATAAATAAGCAGATCAGTTCTTTTTACCAGGTTATTGTATTTTAAACCTGCTTCTAAACTTATTAATGAGCTAGGGTAGTTTTTATGCGTCACCAAATAGTTAACTAAATGCTGTCTTACCCATTCTTCTGGGGTAAGTAACAACCATTTTTTTCGTATATTATCAAACACAAAAGGCTTTAAATTATCATATTTTAATTTTAATGATGATTCAGGAAAATTAAGCTTTTCAAAGGTTTTCATCACTATTTAAATTTTAATATTTTTTGATTTCTTTAGGTATAGAAGACCTTCAAAAATAATACTAAAGTTAGAGTAAAACAAAAGGCATAGTTTAAATTAAGAAACATTTAATTACTTTTGAAAATTGAAAACGATTGTTTTGAGCGCTTATGCTTGAAATTAATAAAGTATATGTACCATGAAAAGCAAGGAAGATATTGTAGCCAACTGGTTACCAAGATACACAGGGTTAAGCTTAGATAAAATTGGAAAGTATATTTTACTAACCAACTTTCAGAACTATGTTAAAATGTTTGCCGAATGGAACAACGTACCGGTAGAGGGTACCGATAAAGTAATGCCAAATGCAACTGCTAAGGATATTACAATTATCAACTTTGGTATGGGCAGCGCCAATGCGGCCACTATTATGGATTTGCTAAGCGCCTCTAACCCCAAAGCTTGTTTATTTTTAGGCAAATGTGGAGGTTTAAAGAAAAAAAATGAATTAGGCGATTTGATTCTTCCAATAGCCGCAATAAGAGGCGAAGGTACATCAAACGATTATTTTCCTCCAGAAGTACCAGCGCTACCAGCCTTTAGTTTACAAAAAGCAGTAAGTACAACCATTCGTGAGTTTGATCGTGATTACTGGACAGGAACGGTTTACACCACCAACAGAAGAGTTTGGGAACACGACAATGAGTTTAAAGAATACTTAAGAAAGCTCCGTGTAATGGGTATTGATATGGAAACCGCCACTATTTTTAGCACTGGTTTTTACAATGAAATTCCAACAGGAGCACTATTACTTGTGAGCGATCAACCTATGATTTCTACAGGTGTTAAGACGAGCGAAAGCGATAAAAAAGTGACTGAAAACTATGTGGATATGCATCTTAAAATTGGCATTGAATCGTTAAACCAACTTATCAATAATAAAAACACGGTGAAGCATTTAAGATTTGAAGAATAATTTCTTTCATTAAAGTTTAATCAATCATAAAAAACAAAAGCATTGCCTAGAGAAAGTTTTGAAAATATCATAGCCTCTTTAAAAGCCAAGAAATATGCGCCCATCTACTTCTTAGAAGGAGAAGAGCCCTATTACATTGATCAAATTGCCGATTATATTGAAAACAATGTTTTAGATGAATCGGAAAAAGAATTTAATCAAACGATTATGTATGGTAAAGATACTGACTTAATTAGTTTGATAAGTGCCGCAAAGCGTTTTCCAATGATGGCCGAACGACAAGTGATTATTGTTCGTGAAGCGCAAGAAATAAAAAATCTTACAGAAACGATTAATGTTAAAATAAAATCTAAAAGCGCTAAAAAGGAAACAGAAATTAGTCCATTAGAAGAGTATGCATTAAAACCACTGAGCACCACTATATTGGTGATTTGTTATAAATACAAATCACTCGATAAGCGCACAGGCCTTGCCAAATCAATGGATAAAAACGCAGTAATCTTTAATTCTGAAAAAATTAAAGATTATAAATTAGCTGAATGGATTGCTAAATTTACTAATGATCAAAAAATAAAAATAAATCCGAAAGCCGTGCAAATGCTGGCCGATCACTTGGGTAATGATTTAAGCAGAATTGTAAATGAGCTCAAC
The DNA here is from genome assembly GCA_903831265.1 of uncultured Bacteroidota bacterium. Classification (GTDB taxonomy): domain Bacteria; phylum Bacteroidota; class Bacteroidia; order UBA4408; family UBA4408; genus CAIKXD01. The sequence goes on along the minus strand of CAIKXD010000251.1, from coordinate 2,322 downwards.
AAACTGGCCATCAACAAAAAGAATGATGTTGAAATAACGCCCGATGATGTGCAGCAATTTATAGGTATAAGTAAAGATTTTAATATTTTTGAATTGCAAAATGCCATCTCTGCAAAAGATATATTAAAGGCCAATAAAATTATAGATTATTTTGGCAAAAACGCCAAGGAACATCCTTTTGAAATGAATATTGCGGTGCTCTACACCTATTTTTCGAAACTACTTTTTTATCAAACCTTACCAAATAAGAATGCAAGCGATGTAATGTCGCAAATGCGTGTTAACTTTAATCAAATTAAAGAATTAGAGCAGGCCGGCAAAAATTACTCTTTAGATAAGTTGGTGAAAATTATTGGTTATTTGCATGAATACGATATGCGTAGCAAAGGAATTGATGGTTTTCAATCAGACAAAAGCGAACTTATGCGAGAGATGTTGTTTAAGATTTTACACTAATTTTTTAATACAACAATTTTACAAAGTACCAACTTAGCTTTCGCGAATAATAAGCGGGATTTGGGTTAAGTACAAAGCCAATCGCTTGGTATTTTAAGGTTTTGCTTGATGCAAATTTCCTTGATAATGCCCATGCAGAGGCTCTGGGACGACATTTTTTTGCAGAAAGCAATCGGACAAACAAGCAAGTTTGTAATTTTATACCGATTACACTTTCAATTTAGTGCCATTGCGGCCAAGCCTTATTGTACTGGTTTCTAGTTGTATCGGCATTAACTATTGTAAATTTATTATACAGCTTCGGGCTACTTAATAAATACAAATGGTATTAGCTTTTACTTTTAAATAGCGGTTGTATGAAGGCAAATAAAATGGAATCAATAAAAAAACCTCTCAATAACGAGAGGTTTTTTGTACCCGGAGCCGGGGTCGAACCGGCATGGAAGTGAATCCACTGGTGTTTGAGACCAGCGCGTCTACCAATTCCGCCATCCGGGCGGACCTATATAATTGGGGTTGCGAAAGTAAGTATTTGTTTCTTACTCTCAAATATTTTTTTGATTATTCTTTTAAAACACATCCTTTGTTACCAACTTTGTTGATTAGCACTAACTTTTGCTGTATTAAGGTTTAACAAAAACAGACAACTTAAACTATGAATAGTTTTCAAAAATTAAAGCAGTTAAAAAGAAAATAAAAATGATTTCGCTGGTTCTTTTAAATCTTGTCATTAAAAAGAAATTAGCAATAAAAACAGCTAATGGAATAGCAGCGATGGCTAAATATGTAATATTGAAGACTGGAGCCATTGAGTAGGATATAACCGATAATCCTAGCAGCCATAGAAGCACTACTAAAAAATTTCTAGACAAGATGGTGTTTACTGGCCATCCTTTTAATAAATGAACTATCGATAAAATCAATAATAACAACAAAAATGCTGAAACAGCCAGAAAAGAATCTCTTTGATTACTTAGCGTTAAAAGGGAATCTGACGAAGGGAAAAATATTTTATCATACAGTAAAAAGTTAACCTTATCTGTCCAAAAGTAATACACCACCACAAATAAATAAGGTAAACTTAATCCCACCAATGAAATAACCCATTCGCGCCAAATAAATGGGCGTATTACAATAAGGGTTACCCATATTAAAGGGTAAATTATGATACAAGGAAAGTAAAAAAGAGATGCAATTGCAATAAAAAAAGAGGCGTCAAAAATACTTGAAAAAGCTTCATCCACCCTGTACGAATGGCCTATTTTAAGAAGTGCAAGTAACACAAAAAAATTAGCAAAAAGCAAGGGATAAAAATGTGTTAATGGCTTGCAGCAACTCATTAGCAGGCAATAAAAAATGGCAGGCATAGCTGTTTTTTTTGCCATGATTTCAAATTTATTTAAAATGAAATTTAATAAAATAGCCTCGCTTACGACTAAAAATAAAGCCATTATGTTGTGTAAATAAGGCAAATTATTAGCACCTCTTGCATAAAACTCAAACAAAGGCATGGTGTTGTTATATGGAATTGGAGCAATATTTTTAAAGGCAGGAATCCACAGCACGATCATCATAATTGACAAAAGCACTAATGAAAATGGCTGATTATTTTTAAATGTGGAAATAAACATATTAAATTGTGCCTCAAAGAAAAGACTTTTTAATGCACTTTTGTTCTAAAAAAGTAAAATTTATGACATATGAATTAAACATTGTAATATAACCCAAACAATCTATGCTAAATTAAACTGTTTATTAAAAAAAAAAATTTGAGCCAAAAATCAACAAAATTGAGTTAAATATTAACTATATTGAAGCCTGTTAATTGAAATAAGATAAAAATGAGTTAATTTGTAAATAAAATTT
>CAIKXD010000250.1 GCA_903831265.1 uncultured Bacteroidota bacterium | reverse complement strand
TTAAATTGTCCTTTTTTTCCTATTACAAATCAGTTTGACGGCCTTTTGCCATACAATGCTCATAAGCTAAGGTGGGGAAATGGTTTAAAATTTGCTGTGTGAGGTCTCTGGTTGTAATAAAACGATTTTTTGATCGCAATAATTCACTGATTCTAGTATTGAATTGATCATAAGTTTCGGCAAATACACTGCCGAAGGAAGCAAAAGGTTGAAGAATGGTATCAACTTCTGGCAGCGGTAATTGGCTTTGAGTAATCGTTGCAGCAGGTAAAGCAGCTAAATGAAAATTATCACCATTGTCTATTCTTTCAACCTCTAATGCATTAGCATACAAACAAATTAACTGCATACTATAATCAGCACTGCCATGCAATTGAGCTGAAATCCAATAAATATCTGGTGGCAAAATAGTGTTATCACTATTAATATCGGTAGGGAGCAGCAAAGTAACCAACCCTGAACGGATAAATCCATCAGTAGAATCACTTAAAATATAATTACTCGTTAGCGTTTTCCAGGTATTTTCTTGTAAATAACTCCAAGAAATAACAGGCTTATTTATAACACTATGGGTAGGCTTTAGGTCCTTTAATTCAAAGTAAATCGTTAATTCATCAGAAGGCGAGACATTATTAACGCCTATATAAAACTGTCGGTCAGAAGGATATTCTGGTATTAATTTAAATGAAGGCTGTTTTGAATTAGGATAAATCAAGTCATGACCAAATGGGTGCACATGAATAAATTTTATATCGGTTTCAAAATTATCATCAATAAATCCCCTATTTAAAATATCGGAAGAAAAAAGTGTAAAGTTAACATGAATCGACTTAATATAGGGTGTATAAGGTTCTTTCGGTAATTCTCTTTTTTTTGTGAATTTTCTACTGTTATGAATAGATATATCAGAAAATAATTGATTAAATCTTTTATGGCCAAATGGATCTGAAGGTGACAAAAGTTGAATTCTAACAACTCCTTTTTGAGTATTTAATAAAATGTCTTCAGAATCTTTATCTAATGACATATCATTTGAAAATTTGAGTTTTCCAAAATCAATATCATTAAGGGTGGTAGTTGGAGATAAAATCCCGACCGTGTCAGCTTTGCGTATTGAGTGAAAAAGTTCAAAATTTTGCTGTTCCTCTACATCAGGCTTAAACTTACCTTTATCCAATGAACTAACCCCTACTAGAAATGAATTATTTTCAACTGGCTTGCCATATTCTTTAAAATATTCTTGAAAACCATTTTCATTGGTAGGTAAATTAAACCAAGCGATATTTAAACTGAAATTAGTGGTGAATTTGTTGAATATATTTTCGTTTTGAATATCAAGGTATGCATTTTCGTATGGCTGTGGACCAAAAGGGGTAAATGGATTATCGGAACTAATTAAACCTAAGTTATTGGATAAAATGAGTTGGTTATTTTGCTCAACATTCATTGTAAATCCTATTCGGGTAATAATCAAACCTTTTAAAAATGAATAGCCATTGTGAAATGAAGTTGGATTCAACTGGAAATAAATCAATGGAATGTTAGCCGGATAATTCCCGCCATGAATTTCATTATTATAAAGTACTATAGCGGGTTGATCTTCTTTTAATTGAAAATTATAAGATATCACCTTTTCATCTAGGTTGTCAAAATCATACTTTACACTGTAGGAATCGAGCTCATACCAACCTTCTTCGGTAGTAATGGTAATATTAAAAGCAGCTTTAAATAATTCATTGGCAACCACTTTTTCGTGCTTTCCGATCAATAAACTATATGATTTTATATAATTAGAAAGGATTGTAAAAGAGGTATCCCCAAAATAAATATCGATTGTAAAAGTTCTTTTCCCAGTAGTTTGGTATAAAATTTCAGAACCAACTAAATATCCAAATTTGGCAAATTCCATATTACCAGTAGAAGAATTTGAAAAATCAGGATCCTCGCCAAATAAAGGAAATACAATATTACCTTTTGTTCCTTTGGACTGAAAGTCTGGAACATTTAAAGAGTTTTGATAAACAATTTTTTCTTTAACAATATTGGATTCAAAATCGGCTTCCGTATTTTTATGCGTACTGATTAGCACATTATTTAAAAACAATAAATTAGCTTTATTTAATACACTATCTTTTACGGTTCGATATAAATATTTATTTTCAATTTCCGGAAATTC
>CAIKXD010000249.1 GCA_903831265.1 uncultured Bacteroidota bacterium | reverse complement strand
CACTAATTGCCTCTAATATATCTGCCGAACAATTTATTGGAATGAGTGGTGAAGGTTTTTTTGTTGGAATTGCAGTTGCTGCTTATGAATGGATAGCCGCATTGGCATTAATCATTATTGCAATATGGTTTATGCCAATTTATCTAAAGAATAAAATCTTCACAATGCCCCAGTTTTTAACCAATCGTTACAATGAAACGGTTGCCTTAATTATGGCAGTGTTTTGGTTGTTTTTATACATTTTTGTGAACCTGACTTCTATTTTATACCTGGGAGCTGTTGCCATAAATGGTTTAGTAGGCGGCAATTACTTGCATGTAATTATGGTATTACTCGCTGTTTTTGCATTATTCATCACCTTAGGAGGCATGAAAGTAATTGGCTATACAGATGTGATTCAAGTAGCTGTATTAATCATTGGAGGATTAGCCACAACTTACATGGCCTTACTCATCGTTAGCGAAATATTTGGATTAGGTAGCAGCGCACTTGCAGGATTTAATACACTTCTAAAAGAAGCCCCTGAACATTTTCACATGATTTTAGAAAAACCTGGACCGAATGCTACACAAGAAGAAATTAATAAATATTTAGTACTACCTGGGCTGTCGATGTATTTTGCAGGACAATGGATTGTTAACCTCAACTACTGGGGTTGTAACCAATACATTACGCAACGTGCACTTGGTGCAAATATTCAAACAGCTAGAACTGGAATTCTATTTGCAGGACTATTAAAATTGATGATGCCCGTAATTGTAATGTTACCCGGTATTGCAGCTTTTGTTTTATATAAGAATGGTCACTTACCTCAGTTGGAAGGAGGCAGTAAAGATGGAGCTTATTCTGCCATATTAAGCTTTTTACCAAGTGGATTAAAGGGATTATCTATTGCCGCACTTACCGCTGCAATTGTTGCGTCACTTGCTGGTAAAGTAAATAGCATTTCTACCATTTTTACCTTGGATATCTTTAAAAAATACATTAGCCCAAATGCAGATGAGAAAAAAATGGTTTGGATAGGACGAGTTACTATTTTATTTGCCATGTTTGTAAGTGTATTATTCACTTGGAATGACACATTGGGCATTGGCGGAGAAGGTGGATTTACTTTTATTCAGAAATATACAGGATTTATTAGCCCAGGCGTATTTGCCATGTTCTTATTAGGAATGTTTTGGAAAAGAACTACAGGATCTGCAGCTATAGCTGGGGTTATCTGCGGTTTTGTGTTATCGGTCTTCTTTAACAACTATGCTCCCGGAGTATTAGGCAAAGAAACCATCTTGTACACGGCTTATCCAAACGGTAAAGGTGGATTTGAAATTCCTTTTCTAATTAACATGGGATGGTCATTCTTTTTCACTTCGGCATTAATGATTCTCATTAGCTTAAGTGGACCAAAAATAAATCCTAAATCATTTGTATTTGACAAAGGAATGTTTGCAATTAGTAAATCTGTTCTAGTACTAATTGTACTGACTTTATTATTATTGACTGTTCTATATGTTCGATTCTGGTAAGGATATACCCATTATTTCATTATAGTTGCTAGCAAAAGCGATAACATTGGAATAATGGGTAAATTCTTCTTTTGGGTGCATGGTGGTGAGGACTACACATCTCATGCCTGCATTTAAAGCAGCTTCAACGCCTTTTGGAGCATCTTCAAAAACTATGCAATCAATTGGATGTACATTTAATGCTGCTGCAACATTTAAAAAGGTTTCCGGATTGGGCTTGCTTTCCTGAACGTTTTCTGCACTTACAATTGAATCAAAAAAGGAACGAATATTTAATCCATCTATAACAAATCGAATATTGTCCAAAATTGCAGCAGAACCTATTCCCATTTTGATTCCTGCTAATTTAGATTTTTCTAAAAAGGGGATTAATCCAGGTAAGCCTTTTAAATTAGGCTTATACATTAGCTGGTATCTTTTCTCCTTTTCGGAAGACAACCTACTAATTTCTTGATTCGTAAACCGATCTTTACCAAATATTCGATTCAATACTTCCTCATTCTTTCCATACATCTCACATTCCAATTCAGTTCTACTAAGTTGAGATCCTAATTCTTTGGTGATTATTTCATACCATGCTTGTGTATGATAATCCATATCATCAATCATAGTGCCATTTAAATCAAATAAAAAGGCTTTGGCATTTAGAACCATTAAAAATATATTTTAAGCAAATTATAAATGGGATAAAGTTATTACTATTATTCTATTCAAATATCTAAGTGCCCAATTGGGATTAGGCTCAAACTTTTGAAGACAATCTAAAGCTGAGGTAAAAACCTTCTTTGTTGCTATTAAAAACGAACCAGTTAAAATATATTTATTTCGTTTTTAATAGGATAGGAGCACAGTATGATGGCTGTATTCACACACAAGCATAAGCCGTATACTTTTAGGGAATTTATTCAGCCTGGCGAATCAATAAATCATATGTTCCTGCCACTTTTAACGTTGTTTGTAAACCACAAAAATCAGTACCAAAATCCAAATCCCCCAAAAAATGTTATTGATCCGGAATCCCTGCCTGCCGGCAGGGAACCTGCAATAATTAAATAAAAAATCCCCAACAGATGTTGAGGATTTTTGTGTGCCCAGAACAGGAATCAAACCAAAGCTTGAAACTCAATACAATAAAGGCTTTCAGCGTTTTAGTATGGTCACATGGAACATGAGCGGAACAAATTTTGTAAAACAGGTAAAAAACACACTTATTGAATAGGTGGAAAAATCATCTATTCCCTATCAAAAGTTATATGATTTTTGTGTTCATCGGGAAAAAATGGTTGCTCTACATGTGAAGTTGATAACATTGCTTTATCAGTCATTCCCAGCCTATTTTTAGCATAGAAAATTCCTTTGCCTTCATTGGCTACAATATCGGTTGCAAGTGCTTTAAATACCTGCTCAATGCTTTTTATAGTGTCGCACTTTTCAATGTTTATTTCATCATTCAGCCATCTGTAATAAGTTGATCGGTGGATGGTGGGCTCTTTTTTCTTAGGTACCCAAATACGCAAAAAGTAATCTATTGTTGGAATTTGCCTATCTAAAATTTGTACTATTTTTCCGCTGGCGGTTGGGTGATCCTTTGTGTAAATCAAACATTCATCAATATACATATATGCTAATTGTTCTAAGTGCTGCAAAGAAATGTCTGTTTTAGGCTTTGCCATGTATTGTTATTTATATGAAATTAACAAAATCGTTTTTAGTTATCCCAGTGGGTTGAAGTATTGTTTTCATTCCATCAAACCAAAGTTCCATGTAAGTATTTTTAAAGGTTATCCTATCCTTTATCAAAGTTTTACTATAATCTTTTATAGCCATTGCCTTATAACGTTGAAGGGTGCAATTTTGGGGCTGTGGTTCTGGCTGTGGTAATTGTTTGGGCTGTGGTAACGAATCCATTTTTGGATTGAGCAATTTCGGTTTATTAATTATTTCAGGCTGTGGCTTCGCTTCAATCTCATTTTCTGCTTTATATTTTGCAAAAGGCGATTCAATACAGTTTGATGTTATTTTAGTGAGCGGCATTAAATTCTCATCAATCCATTTTTCAGCATCTTTTTTTTCAACTCCCTGCGAAGCAAGGTAAGAACAAAGTAAAAAAATATACTCATGCTTTTTGCCATCTTCAAAAATCACATCTTTACTTTTTACCCATACCATTGCATTCTCATAAACGTTTCCGGCTAATTTCAGCCCATTGTTTACTTTTTTGTAATAGTTTGTTGCTTGGTTTTCTGGTGGCTTGTAATAGGCTTTTAAAAGCTTTGCATCATGTTTGTAATAAGCATCGGGATCATAACTGTAATATCTCAACCTATTTACATTTTTGCAAGTTTGGTCAATAATCAATCCTTTTTTCTTAAAAAAATTTTCAATGAATTTAAAATGCAACTCATGTTTTTCAGGGTAAGCAATTGGAATTATTAAAAAATAGCCTTTACCTCTTATTGATAGCCCACAATATGCAACTTCTGGTATTTTACGAATTTCGTTTTTGAAGTCTGTAAAATTAGTTACGTCTTGATTGTCTTTAAAGTCAATATCAATTGCAATCACTCCGGAATGCTTAACAAGGTTTTTAGCCCCCTTAGCCCCTTTAAATGTTCCTGAAGGTAATAGTACCGGCATCTTCATTTTAAGTTCATTCTGCCTGACGGGATCGCTTTCAGTTCTTACTTCATTTTGTTGAAGCTGGTATTTATCACTCATCAACTCATCCAACAAATTGCAGTCAACCGGCAAAGATTCCTTATTTAATGCTTTGCTACATGTTACGTTTAAAACACTTTCAATAGTCATTTTCAATTATTTTTACCTTTTAATATCATACTATCATTTGGTATCAAAAGTGGTATCATTGATAGCCTACTATAAACTATCATTGCCCCCCTATGTAAGGGGCATGATAGTAGTGATAGTTGATAGTTAACCTGTACTTAAAAAATGATAGTAATATTTATGAAGCAAGTTGATAACGTCCATCACCCCTTTTTACAATGATTTCAAATTTTTTCATTTCATTTATTTTACGATTTGCTGTTGGGATAGACTGGCCGGTATTTTCTACAATGGATGAAATTATTTCACCATGTGTTTTAGATTCAAGTGTTGGTAAAATATCCACAGCCAATTCAACCAATTTAGTTATTTTCTTTTCATCTTTTGCCGCTTGTGCTTCCTTTGCCACGTTTTCAAAATCAACTGAAATAAACATCTGGTCTTGATCGCTCCATTTGTAAGCACTGTTAACTTTGGCTCCGTTTCGGTTCTTACCATGCTCAAAGTCGCTGGTGATTATTCTGCAATCACCTTCACCATTTTTGATAATTAAAACACCTTCACTTTCTCTTATTAGTTCGCTCCCAATATGGCCACGTGGTTTATCGTCTTTTGGGTTAGGGTGAATTGTGGTAAGTATTGAAAGATTGTACTTAACAGTTAATTCCCTTAAAAATATTCTGCAATCAATTGCTTGTGCTAAATCATTTGTATCTGTTACAAGGTCACCGGCTCCATCAAGTAATAAAAGGCTGCATGGTTTTTTTTGTAGTAAATATTCTATTGCTGCCACTCTTTCACTTAATCTTGGTATCGCTCTCATTCCTGCAATATGCACGCCTGTAATAAGCTTTCCTTTTCCTATTGATGCACGCCTGCACATCCTGTAAAAGCTATTCCAAACATCGTTTGTAGTTCTCTCGAAATCAATATAAATAACTCCGGTACAATCTTCATTTACTTTATAGCCTAAACAGTCTGCATCGGGGTTTAAAAAGCTGGCTAAAATGCTTTCACAATTGCTACTTTTACCCATGCCTTGCTTTGCAATGATGGACGTAATATTTTGATGTGTAAGTATTGATAAACCATTCAGTGTTAACACTGGCGGCAACTCCGGTGGCTTGTTTTCCCAATTAGGAATAAATATTTTATCAAAAATTTCCGGCTGTGGTTCCTGCTCATCACCCATGCTTTCACCTTCATTAAAATGTATTTCTACCATGTGGTGGGTTTATTTATTGTGAGTGCTTACATAGGTTGCTGCTTCAATTTGTTTTTCTTCATGGCTGGTTTGAGCATTGGACAGCATCCACGCTTCCAACTTTTCACGATCAAAATAAATAAGCTTCCCGTTTGGTTTACTAAATGGTATCAATCCGGCTGACGTCATTTTGTAAACTGTAGACTTTGCAATACCCAATAACTTTACACCTTCATTAAATGAAAGAACTTTTTTAGAATAAATATTTTCCATAAATTTTGTGCGGTTTTAATATGCACTCATATGTATATAGTAGGAATTGCAGCCTTGTTTCAACTATTTTTGAAACAAAAGATAAAAATCAACAAAAAAAAGCTATGAAAATCAATACAGTGTTGACTTTCAAAGGAAAACAAAAGTTATTCGCATGATTTTCCACAAAAGGTTAAAACTTTGTAAATCAGTATTTTACAATATTGTTTAATTCATCAAAGTTCAATATTAATTTTGCTGGTGGCTTTTTGCTTCATCTCATTTGAAATGTCAACATAACGCTGTGTGTGTTTCGTTGAAGTATGCCCCAGCATTTTTGATGCAGTCAATATTCCAACATCATTAAATATTAAGTTAGTACCAAATGAATGTCTGGCATTGTGCCATGTAATCGTTTTACTAATCTTTGCACGCTTTACCCACGCTTTCAATGTCTTATTTGCCCCATTGGCGGTTGGTAAGTTGAAAACTTGCTGCTTTGGTTCTTGGGGTTGATCAAGTAATTTCAATGCAGTTTCATTAAGTTGAATGTTTACCACTTCACCTGTCTTACTTTGGGCAACATTCATTTGTTTGTTTGACATGTCAATAACCTGCCATGTTAAGGCTTTTACATCAATCCATCTTAACCCAGTAACACAACAAAATAAAAATGCTTTCCTAATTTCGTGGCTCTCGGTGGGGGTGGCTGCCAAAATTCGTAATTCATCAAGTGTTAGAATATCTTTCTTTTTTGCCTTACCACTAACTTTACGCTCAACAAAATCCAAAACATTATCTTTCATCAATCTTTTACGATAGGCTTGTTTAATCATTTTCTTAAACCTATTGTAATAAGATACGGCACCCTCACCAGTGCTTTTATTTTCGAGGTAGTCAATAAAATCTTCAATGATCAACGCATTAAGGTTTCCAAAGGTTAACCCCTGCTTTTTGACTTCCATCAAATAATCTGAAAATCTATTAAGTGCCCCCTGCATATTCCTTTTGTCTTTTTTATCATACCCATTAACATAGGATTGCAGCCAAACAGTAACAACCGTTTTTTTACCACTTTCGGTTTCCATGTTGTAGTCATTGGCTTGTAAATCGGCTGCCCTTGCCACAATAATTGCTTCCGCCTGTTGAAGTTTCTTTTTATTATTTTCTCTATCAACCAAATTGGATGGCTTTGATAGTTTTAAATCATCAAGTCTTTCATAAGTTCTTATGCCATTTTTGTAAATATCCAACCTTAGTGTGGTTGTTCCATCGGCATTTTTTCGCTTCCTTAATGTTACACTCATTTTCCTTTGGTTTGATTTTTGTTTCTCAAAGGTATGATTTTTTATAAAAGTTTGTGCCACGTGGAACACCAGCGGAACAAAAAATGTGAAATTAAAGGAATATCAAAGGAAATGAAAAACAAGTAAATCGGCTGAAAGTACCGTAAACACTGACTTTTTAGGCAAAAAAATACCCCCTAAAAAAGGGGGTAAAGTGCCCAGAACAGGAATCGAACCTGCACTACCTTGCGATAACCAGATTTTGAGTCTAGCGCGTCTACCAATTCCGCCATCTGGGCTAGTGGAGTGCGAAAATAGT
>CAIKXD010000248.1 GCA_903831265.1 uncultured Bacteroidota bacterium | reverse complement strand
GAATTTTTATTGAGTGTAACGGCAATGTTAGTTGGAGATACGTAAGATCCAATACTATCAAAAACTAAACTGATTACTCGTTGTAAGTTGTGTAAGTTCCTTAATTTGTAGCGTTGAGCAATATCTTTGATTACAACCGTTTCATAAATAGATTGCAAATAATCATTGACTAAAGTTTCATTTCTCTTGGCTAAGGTCACTGCTTCCGGAAAACAACTTGTGTTTATGTATTGGCGAAAAAGTCTGTCCGTGTTTTTTTCTTTGCTATATGCTAATGTGTATTCCAAAAAGGAATAAGGTTGAACATTTATTGCTATATAACGTCCTGTGAGTAAAGTTGCTAATTCACTTGAAAGTAAGTAAGCGTTTGAACCTGTTACGTACAAGTCAATATTTTTTTTTCTAAATAAACTGTTAATTAGCTTTTCGAAATCGTCCACCAACTGGACTTCGTCAAGAAATACATAATACTTTTTATCTGACTTTATATTCTTAATGATTTCATCATAAAGTGCAGTCCAATTTGTTAAGTATATGTTTTCTCGCTCTTCAAAATTCAGAAAAATAATGTTTCTTTTTGCTACACCACTTTCAATGAGTTCATTCTTAAATGCTTCTAACAAAGTAGATTTCCCACTACGTCTGATACCAGTCACAACTTTAATGAGTTTTTGGTCTCGCAGTTCCCTCAGTTTTTGCAAGTATGTTTCGCGAATTATCATTTATTTACGACTTCTGTATTTTCGATTTCTAATTTGAGCAAAGGTATAAATCTTATTGACTAAAAATCATTATTTCTATATTTTTTGTCATTATCTATTTCGAAACAAGAGTGTGAAGTTTTTAATTTTTAATATCCTAATGATGCTTAGATCGGTCCTACGATCATTGCCCATATGGTCGACGATCTTCATGCTTGCGATGGCCGCAATACCGAAGCACTGAACTACAAACCTTTTACAAACTTATAAAAGAAAAACGAACTTCCAGATTAGCGCTGAAACAGCTGCTATCGATAGCATGCTGTTATAACTAGTAGGGCATACTATGGTTATAAATTATTGTAAAAGAAACTATGCTGCAACCTTTTTCTTTTTAGTCAATACTTTCACTTTCGGCTTAGAATTCTTTGCTTTAATTTCATTCATTAGTTTTCTAAAATCACGTAGTTCTTGATCTGTCCATGGTTGCGATTGAAAAGTGAAATTAGCATTTTTCGGCTCTCTAATTAGTCCCATTTTATTTATGATTTAAAATATTGTGATATTAATCTTAATGCAGCTTGGGTTTCAATGAACATTCTTAGTCCGCGAAAATGAGTTGCATAAAGTGATTCTTGATAATGTTTTATTAATGTTGTTTTGGCGTCAAAGGCAAGAAATCCTTGATATCCCTTGTCTACTGAAACCTTGCAAGCATAAGCTACTAGATTTCCTGGAACACCTAAATAAACTTTGTCTTTATTCTTGTTAAATTTTGCACTTTCAATCAGGTGCATAAAAATATGGTCTTGCTTATCTTCAAGACTTACAAGCCCTTGAATGATTGTCGGGTTATTAATTGTAGTAAGTTTATAAACCTCTTTTGTTTTGTCTTTGATTTCTTTTGCCCAGTCAAAACTCCAATCAGACTTTTTAATTTCGGTCAAATTTTTCAAAGTCATTCTTACAACTGCTGTATCAAAAACCTCTCCTGTCGATGTATTTTCGATTGAGTTTGTTAGCTTGTCTATAATGAAGTCTAAAGGCTTTTGTGCTCTCGTTTTCATAGTTCAAATATACGAAAAATAAATGAATTTTGTCCAAATTATTGATACAAATTTCGATGCCAAAAATTCAAGAAAATTCTGTTTTTAATTTTTCAAGCCCTATTAGTTATAACGATTTGCGTGCAGGCGATCGTGGCCCTGTGTTGCGCCTGCGGCAGGGCTATGGCGCTTGCACGCTGTTAGCTGTGGTTTTTCTTTCTTTTTCCAAGGTCATTAATAAACTGTTTTACCCATTTGTCAATTAGTTCGTCTGTTGTTAAAAAATCATTGCCTGTATTGTGTTCAGACCAACCATTATTTCCAATCAAATCTCTGTCAAAACTTAATATCGATTGTTTATGTATGTATTCTTTATATTCTGTTTGGTCGTGGCCTTTCTTTTCATAAATTCTTACTTTTAAGGTACCGTTGGCAATATCGTGTTGAATTGGATAACTGCTATTAAAGCATAGATAATATCCGTTAAACCCAAATTCATACATTGGAAGGTTTGTTCGTTCTGAAGTTGCTAAATCAAGACATGTTTCAGTGTCTTCAATAATAGGCTTAAGCACTTTTAATTTTTCGATTATAATTCTAAGTTCTCTATTTGCTACTGTAACAGCTTCCTGACTTTTAAGAAATAACTCTCTCTCTTTCTCAGCTTTTCTTGATCGTTTGAGTCTTTCCGCTGCTTCTGCAATGGTTTCTTGACGACTAGTTCCGCCAGTTTCTTTTACTTTTTGGTCAATAACCGCAATTGCACCTTCGGTTTTAAATCTTTGATAGTCCAACCAAATGGAGGTTCTCGGAATCCAGGTAGGCAATGACGAATTTGTGTCAAGATTCACAAAAAGTAAAAAGTCCCAACCTTTGTCGAAGGCTCTGTTTTTTATTGCAGCCTCTTCAATTCTTGTCCAAGGGGTTTCACCCCAGCCGTCTCGATATAAAACAACAACAACTCTGCATTCCTCATAAAATACTGTATTGAATTTCTTTTCTCCGTCTGTACCGCCAAGTTCTTCTTGTTTCTTTGAATAAATGAATGTTGAAAGTCTGTCTTGTATATGGTCATTCAGGTCATAGGCAATTGCTTCGTCTTGTTTTAAGAACGAAAATCCTACTTCATATATGTATTCTTTTTGTGTCGTCATAAAATCACAGCTATCGCTAGCATGCTGTTAGGCGATGTGCTTTACTATGGTTTAATTCTCACTATCTTATTGTCTTTCATTACAACTAATTCAGTATTCTTTTGCTTTTTGAATTCAATTAACTTCTCATAAACCTTGTCAAGTCCGATTAATATTTTATTTCTGAGTTCTATTTGTTTCTCGACTGTTGTCATTTTAAATTTTTTAATTCATTAAACTTAATTGAGTCAATTATATTTAGTTGTCCGTCTACTGTTTTTTCTGCCAATAACTCGTGTTTACCGTTTGAATTGTCAAATATTATTGCTCCGTCAACTATTGGTAAGTAAATTTTGAACAAATTTTTGATTCCTCTAAAATATCGTCTTTCAATAATTTCTGGTTCAATATTGTGTCCGCCTTCTGAAACTCTCGTTTTCACGCGAGCCTTGGCTAGTTCTACATTTTGAAGCCAAAAGAAAAGCAAAGTCACAGTATAACCTTTTTCTTTAGCTTCTAAAATTTTACTTTTATAGCTTTTGGTTGATAAAGTAGTCTCGAAAGCAAAACTTTGATTGTCAAATAACAATTCTGTAATTCTTTTTAACATTATTCTACCAGACTCAAAAGCAACCTTTTCTGGTTGAAATGGTGACAAACCTTTGGCAATTTCGTCTGCATTTACAAATTCTTTACATTCTATAATTTCTGGCAGAATAGTGAACGAAGCAGTGGTTTTTCCTGCTCCATTGCAACCTGCTATTATATAAAGATTCTTGTCTGTCATTGTCAACAAACTTACAAAATATTCTCGTTACTATCAAAATATGAACTTTATTCAAATGAATTCGAAAATTTGATTAGCATATTGCCTAACTAGCATATACTTCCTACATTAAAGCACCATTACATCCATAAATAGTTGAATTGATGCCACTCGGTAGTTTTTTAAACTTTAGTCAAATTTAGTATTTATTATTACATACTGCCAATCTTCATATTAAAATTCAATACTGTCTTATACTGAAATAGGTTAACACTTTTTGCTAGATAAAATTATTAATAAAATAAAATTTTAAATTACAGCCACTCGTAAACTTGTGTTCTTTCTCCGGCAGTTTTATTGCGTTTGCGCGCTGCCAACCAACTTTATTTCTCAAATTAAATATCCAGGAACTAAACTATCAATAACAGAAATTTGGGTAGGGAGAAACAAAATTTCACTTTCTGATTTTGCTGTAAACCAATCTGCTGTTCCGTGTTTTTTCAATCTTACCTGACTGTGTATTTCATTATTGATTGAAACTATTTTGTCACGCATTTCTGACGCTTCCTGGTATTTATTTTGTTTCGCAAGGGCTTCAATTTCTTGATTGGCTTTTTGAAGGTTAAATTCATTGAAATTCTCTTTTGTAAATGAGTGAATAGTTTCCTCGTAATTAGTGTCAAAAGAAAATTTAATTCCTGCGTCTATACAGGTTTGAATTATCGCACTCAATTGGCTTATGCTGCTATTTGCGTTCTCTTTAGAGAAGTTTCTTACAATCTCATTTAATTGTGTTGTCGAATTTGTCATAGGTCAATTTTTTTAATGTTGCATAACAACGTTTTTCATATTTGCGATAGGCCTGAAAACGAAGTGCTGAACTTTGAATCTCCTACAAACTTACAAAAGAATTGCGAACTTAAAAATTGGCATTGAACCAATAGTTAGCGTTAGCATGCTATGATTGGCAGGTTAGTAAATTAATTATTATTTACATGCTATGATGTATATTCTTTACTGCTTCAATAGCTGCGTTAAAATTTCCTAGTGTTTCTTTTGTAAAAAAGAAAATTAATAATCCTTCAATTTCTCTCAAGCTTAAATTGATTTGGTCAGGAAATAGTTACTATTTATCAAGCAACCCCAATAAGCATCTCATCAAAACTCCTTTTGCTCCTCAAATACAGGGCATCATTCTTTCCCCTTACAAGTCCAATAAAGTTGATGTAACCTTCAAGGCGCTGTATAAATTTGACGCGGTGTTCGGCTGCTGTGGCGCTTTTTAAATTAAAATGTTTTTGAGTGGCTGCATCAATGCCGTTGCGGGTGAAATCGTGCAGCATAGCCCTTATCTTTTTTAAAAGTTTTCGGTCAACATTTACTTTTTCATTTACAGTGAGGCCTGTCACAATTTGTTTGCGGTTGTTGGTTTTTAAACGCAACTTCTTTTCGTTAATTTTAAAATGGTTTTTCTTGATAATGTTGATGATATCTAAAATTTGTTCGTTGCTAATGGCTATGTTTGATGAAAATGTCAAATCATCGGCATAGCGCGAAAATGCCCAATTGTGCGCCTTACAAAAAGCACTCAAATCGTGGTCGAGTGAAAGGCATACAAAATTTGAGATTACAGGCGATGTAGGTGCGCCAGCAGGCAGCTTGCCTTGGTAAGTAGTTAAAAGTGCAAGGGCTTTCGCAATTTGATCGTTAAAATTAAAATAAGAGGAAGCAAATAAATCCTTTACCCTTTTTGCAGAAATAGAAGGAAAGAAATCTTTTAAATCAATATTCAAAACAACTTTTTTTTGCGTATGCGCTGCTGCATTGCCCACAATGTTATAGTAAGTGCCCATATAATGCGGGTTTACCACAAATCCATGCACTTCTTTTGGTTTTATGCATAAGTAATAGGCTTGTAAATAATAATTCAAGCGCTTTTGAATGCGTTTGAGATTATCTTCTGGTGCAAAAATATCACGCGTGCCCCCTTTTTTCTTAGCAATAGTGTAATGTTTGTAAGTTGGTTGATTGATAAGAGTCTCCAAGTTGCGGAAAGAACATTTTAAAAACTGACTGAGGGCTACAGGTTTTTCATTATTCAATAACAACATGGCATTGAGTTCATGCCTATGAAATACTTCTAACTGCTTGGGCATATGATTACTTAGCAAGTAATATTCCAAGCTGTTTTTATGCGTTTGTGCTAATGAAATTATTGCTGCTGCTGTGTGCATGTGTGTTTAAAAAAAAAGAGCCGTTGCAAATTATCTTTGAATTTAATCGCTGTTTATGAGAAGCGGAGCAAAGCGAGCATCGCAATAAATAGCGAAGATCCGCAGCAACCACTCCTTCATGGGTTGCAGGAACACAACCACCAAGTCAAATATGTTTGACCTCATAATTTTGTAGCAACGGCTCATGTAATATTTAAAATATATGTTCATCTCTGAGTTCATTTAAGCGCTCTTCCGAAAATGTAAATTCGTTTTTGTACTCCTTAAATGTGGTGTAGTTTGTAAAGTTTTTATCATGCTGCAATTTAACAGTACCTAATTTCCCATTTCTGTTTTTTGCTAAGATTAACTCCGTTAAACTTTCAATATCATTTCCATTTTCGTCATGCGTAATGCCATAATAGGCAGGTCTGTATATAAAAATTACCTTGTCGGCATCTTGCTCTATGGCACCGCTTTCTCTTAAATCCGAAAGCTGTGGATGCTTTGAAAGATATGCTCCGCCTCTTGATTCAACTGCCCTGCTTAGCTGACTTGTAGCTATCACACAAACATTAAGGTCTTTGGCAATATTTTTTAGCTCACGGCTAACGTAACTAATTTCTAGCTCACGACTGTTCCGGTGTTTACTGGCACTCATCATTTGTAAATAATCAACCATAATTATTTTCACACCATGTCCATCAATATGTTGCTGGCAATGCGCCCTAAAGGCCGACATGGAATTATTACAGCTATCATTGATATACAAAGGAACTGTGCTAAATGCTTTTTTTTGCGATGTAAGTTGCTCCAACTCATCTGGAGTGAGTTGCTTTTGCAAAATTTTATCGTTGGCAATATTGCTTGCCGAAGCCAAAAAACGATTTGTTAAAGCATAAATTGAAAGATCAAACGTAAAATATAATACAGGATAACTTTGCGCAATTTGCAATGCCAAGTTCACCATCAGCTGCGTTTTTCCCATACCTGGGCGGCCTCCAATCACTACCAATTCACCTAAAGCAAACCCTCCAAAAGTATCATCAAACTCGGCAAAGCCCGTTTTAACCATGTTTTCGCTTGGTGCTCCATTACTAATCAAATTTAAATTTTCTGAAATTAAATCGGCAATATTTTGCGAAGGTCTTGCAAAAGGGCTCTGCAAATCGGCTTCATACAGCAATCGCTTTAAATGATGAATAATTTCTTTTTCATCAGCATGTGTATCTCCAATTATTTTTTCGAGCTGTATAATAAGGTCTTGTTTCATTTGGTGAAAATAAGAATTATGAAGCAGTTATTTTTGATTGTTGAAAAATATTAGGGGAGGGGCAACCATTATTTTTATTCATGATAAATTAATACACTTATCCTTTATCAAATCAGTAATAACTATATTCTTTTAATTTACCTTAATTGCTTCAATTGAAACATGTCGATAAAACCGATTACACTTTCAATTTAGTCAAATTGCGGAATTCCCTTATTTTACTAATACCGATGTGAAATAAGTAATGGCCCATATTTGTTTCACGGCATTTGTCCCAAACTTTTTTCCGATCGGTATTTACCAATGTAAGATTTTAAATTATTGGCATAAATTATAAATCACATTGGTATAATTTCAAGTAGTATAGGCATTAACCATTGCATATTTATTTTTTATTTGGCCTAAAAAATAAATGCAATTGGTATAAAACGCAGCAATAGCAGTCATTGTAGCGCATGTACTTTTTTGTCTTTCAGGAGGGATCTTTTTTAGATGTTGACTCGCAGTAATAAATTATGCGCTGATTTTGTGCTAGCTCAAACCTTTAAATTTTAATTTTTAAATCAAACGCTTACCTTTAAAAAGTTTCATCCTGAATGACACTTTTTTTTATCTATCAGAAGAAATCATTTTTACTATCAACAATAACATTATTCGTTCAATTTACCTTAAATGCTTCAATTGAAACGTGTCGATAAAACGCAGCAATAGCAGTCATTGCAGAGCATGGACCGTAAAACTAATACATGTAGCAGTATATTTATCAAATGCGAACAATGAGCTGCGGTGGCATCTGAGCCTGCTAATGCTTTGATACCAATTGCCTTGTTTTATCGATACTGCAATTGCACTATATTGAAAGTGCAATCGGCAATAAATAAATAAATATTTTTTTGGAAGTGTAAATTATTATTATTTATCTTTGCGCCATCATCAAGAACTCAATTATGAGTGCCAACCGAGCAGAACGCTACGGTGGTAAAGCGATGAGGGTCTTTGCAGACCAAAACGTTCAAGTACTTGCGCTGCAATTTCCCAACTCAATTTTCAGATGACAAAAATTAATTGTTTAACTAATAATTTGTCAATCTATGTATCATTATCTTTTTGCAGCAGCGCCTCTATCCCAAAAAAATCTTAGTAAAGTTACCTGTCAAATTTCAGATGCTTATCTTAAGCAGCATCCGAATTCTACATTGTCATGCCAATACCTCTTCACAAAAGAAAATATTAAATTAAAGTTCCGCAACGTGTTTTGCTTGCCACCAAATGCCAGCAATAAAGCGCACAATTTGTGAAATATCCAAAGATAGTCAGATAGTAATTGAAGATAATCTTATTGCAAGATTCAAGCAGGAGCGCTGATTACAAAAGTAAACAAGGATTTTAAGCAAGTGAATAACTTATTTCTAAAAAGTAAAATCGTATAATGATAGTAAAGACAAAAAAGGAACTGAATTGCATTTTAATTAAAATGACTAAAGTATCAGAATACTATGAAATACATTGTAAAAAATGCACTAAATCAACTTTCTGCATTTATGAGAAAGGGGAAAAAAGCAGGTGGGTGGCTTATGGATTATATCTTCATACCTATTGTATTTATTGTGGTTACATAAAGTCAAGTTACCATGATAATAGTTTTATTATCAAAACACATTTATTGAATGATAATCAAACTACTCGAATTAATATTTGATATTTTAATTTTAAACAAATATTTCATGTCAATCGGAACACAAATCATCAAAGTAAATAAACAATAAAAACAAAAAAACAATGGAAAACAACACACAAAAATCAGACAAAAATTGGCACCAACATAGAATGTTCAAAAATGGATATGGAAAATTTCCATACATCATTTTAAAGGCAGGCTGGGCAATGTACATGCAAATCCCTATTCATTTTAATGCCAATGGCAATTTAGAAAATCATCCTGGCACACATCTTAATGATGTAACTGAAGCTGAATTAACTGAGTATCAAAATGACAAAACAGCTGCACTTCATAACAAACTAATAGATCTTTGTAAACGTATAAAAAACAAAGTTGAAGAAGATCGTAAAAAACCTTGTAGAATGTGCTTAGTAGAAGGACCTGAAACAGCCTACTACTTTGAGAATGACGAAATGTTTTTTAATGAAAGTATTCCTAGTGGCGGAACACTTTTAACACAAGGCAATGAAATTTTAGCAATGAATGTTCCACATTATATAAGTTAATTGATGGTAATAGTTAAAGAACCTAATAAAGTTACTATTGATGCTGATTTAAAAGACGCTCTTCAAGGCTTGGTTGAAGATGAAGCTCAGGTGGTTATACATATACATTTGCATTTTCGCTACACCAGTAGCATACGAATTTGGAAGTCCACATTTTTGATTCCTCATAACAGTGCAACAAAAATAAATCTTGCGCATGCCGTCAATATTAGCTTTTTTCCCCACTGGAAAATCTGCAAAAGCGGTGAAACAGTTTGCACCTTATTTTTTAAAGGTTTACCAAAAGACTGCACTGAGTTTGATTTGGTAGAGGAAATTCCTGAGTTGGGTGGTTTTTATTTTCCAAACATTAAAAAGAATAATTCGGGTGTATATCACCTACAAATTAATTACAATAGCTAAATATAATAATGAAAAAAATAATCCTGCACATTCCGCACTCATCTATAAACATTCCGCTTATAGATGGTTATATAAATGATACTGAAAAAATTAATCATGAGCTTATTAAACTTACCGATTGGTATACTCATGAGCTGTTTTATTCTGAAACTGATAGTATGATTATTGCTCCTTTTTCAAGAATATTTTGTGATGTGGAGCGCTTTGAGAATGACGAGCAAGAAATTATGTCAAAAGTGGGTATGGGAGTGCTTTATGAAAGTTTTGATGATGGAAGTTTACTCAGAAAAGTTTCCCCTGTTTTACGTGCAAATATTATTAAAAACTATTATTGGAAGCATCATAATGCACTACTCGAAGAAGTCAATAAGCAAATAAAACACAACGGAAATTGTTTAATTGTAGATTGTCATTCGTATCCTTCCAAACCATTAATGAGGGACTTAGACCTTACCGCCATTAGACCAGATTTTAATATTGGAATTGATAAGTATCACACACCGCAAAAATTGATAGATGCATCTATTGACTATTTCAAACAAAGCGGCTATTCATTGGGTGTTGATTGGCCCTATAAAGGAACCATCGTGCCTTTAGCACATTATCAAAAAAATAAAAAGGTGGAATCAATTATGCTTGAAGTAAATAGAGCATTATATCTTAATGAGCCATCAAATGTGAAATCTGAAAAGTTTAACGAAACAAAAAAAATCATTGAAGGGTTTATTGAAATGATTAAAAATGAAATCGATAGCTAATTTAAAAGTAGAATACAAAATTAATATTTTGTTTATTTGAAATCCTATTTAATAGTTTACGCTTATCCATTATCAAATCAGTAATAAATATATTCTTTAATTTACCTTAATTGCTTCAATTGAAAGGTGTCGGTAAAACGCAGCAATAGCAGTCATTGCAGAGCCTATACTTTTTTGTCTTTCAGGAGGAATCTTTTTTAGATGTTGACTCGCAGTAATAAATTATGCGCTGATTTTGTGCTAGCTCAAACCTTTATATTTTAATTTTTAAATCAAAAGCTGCCTTTTAAAAAGTTTCCTCCTTAATGAAATATTTTTTTTGTCTTTAAGGATTTAAAGCAAATTAGAACTTCCCAAGTTAATAGCAAAATGAGTTGGAACCAAATATCAATTAGTATGCATGCGATGTTCAAAACATAATTTTAATTTTTTAGTAAAAACAGATGAACATAATGCCTAAATCAATACTTATATTTTGTTTATTTGAAATCCTATTTAATCATTTAATAAACCACCCAAAATCAATAAAAAATAATGAAAGTAGTTATCATTACCCCAATGGAAGTAGAGCAAGTAAAAGTGTTAGATGCTTTATCTAAAATTAATAACTTAAACCATAATTATGAAGTTGTAGTTGCTGGTATTGGCAGAGAAAGTATGGCAAAAGCGATAATGAATTTACCTCACCATGATATTGCTATTTTAATTGGTTTTGCAGCAATCGTTGGAAAGCAAAATGATTTACCATCTTACTTAGGATTTGGAAAACCAATAGAGATTACACATTCATCATTGTATGGTTACCAAGGAGATATTTTTGAAAATGGAGCTCCAGTCATTGCTGAGCCTAAAACAAAATTACCTAGTTTAGCCTCACTCACCTCCGATAAATTTGTAAGAACAACCGATTTGGCCGAGCAAACCATCATTAATATGGAAGATTACACTTTTATGTTCTTAAAAAAACCAAAAGATTTTATTGTGCGCATCATTTCCGATTTTCTTCCTCACGAAACTGAAATAGATTTTTTTGAAGAAATTAAAGGAGTTAATTTTATTGAGGCCATTAAATTAATTGATGAGAGTATGTAAAAAATAAACAACAGACTTAAATACGCATTTGGATTATTGCCTCATATGGCAAGAAGTCACCTACTTCACCAGGAGCCAAATACCAACAACTATCCGCAGTTTGGCTTGTGTTACAATACTCAGCGCTTTAAAAGTGCTTAATTTTATAAATAATTTATACTTTAAAATGAGCTTATAAGCTATACTTGTTTATCAAAAGTAATAAGTATAATAAACTAATTGATTGCAAACATAATTTAATACCCATAATACTTAACCAACAGCGGGAGGGGGGCTTCTATTTTCTTGCTAAAATGTAATTCATTTCAAGAAAATAACGAAATTGTTTTGGTTATAATGGTTTGAAGCTAAAATAAGTTGGCGGGTTTTAACCGAGATGTTTTTGAGGAGAAGGATTTTTCTTACACCACAAATTTTTCTCAAGATTACAATCCCGCCAACTTCCTTTAAGCACTATTAAAGGCTGGTTTTATTAAACTACTTGTCTTGAAGTATGATCTCTTTACCATCTTCTAAAATTACAATTTTTTGCTTTTCTGTTCTAAAGTTTTGATATTTTGCACCATACCCTACAACTGTACATTCATAAATTTTCACAAGACCTAAATAATTTTTTGTGGTCATAGTGTAATTTGGATGCACTAAAAAGTCATAATCTCCGGTAGATAGCGCTTTATATGCAGCAGCCGATCTTACTTTGTTTAGTTTAGCTGTTTTCATCAGTTTTAATGGATTGAATTGACTTAATATTGAACCTCCAGCATCAGTGCTGTAATTGATTCCATCCGCAGAAGTATTATCGCCACTTACTCTGAAGAATAAAAAATATGTACTTGAACTTTGACCTGAAAGTTTAGTTGTTTCGTTTACTTTGATATCTGCTTTTATAGGGTCTAATTGAACATTTCTAGAAATTACTGGAGATGACTGAAATCCCTTGTTAGTTGATACACATGATGTAAAGAAAATTGCTATTGAGCACATCAATACAAAGTTTGATATTGTTTTTTTCATTTTTTTTTGCGTAGTCGCCACATTTTTTAATATATCCGTTTATTTGAGTGGGTTCTGGACTCCACTTTTGGTTCGCAATTTTACAATTTTTTTTTAAAAAAAATCAATTTTTCCTTTGGCGGCTTTCGTGTTTTTTCGCTAGGGCTTTTAAATTTGCTTATAACTATTTGCATATAATTATCAAATTGAAGCACAAACAAAGCCTTAAATAGTTTGTTTTTTGCCAAGCAATAGTTTTATAAACTTTGGTAAAATTTAAGCTATGGTTTTAAAAATCTCCAATTCCTACTAATCACAATATAATTCATAATTTAGGCTATATTGTTTGATATATTTTGTAACAATCGAGAAACTTTCCACACTCCCGTCCAATAAAAGAAATTACCTCGCTGCCGCATACCAACAAATATCAGCAGTTTGGCTTGTATTACAATACTCAGCGCTTCAAAAAATCTTAAGTTTATCAATAATTTATACTATTAGAATTAATTATAACCTGTAGATTTTTGTCAAAAGTAATTAATATGACTTAGGTATTGATTGCAAAAATAATTTGAATCCACAACGCTGTGCCGACAGGGTTAACAAACCACTCTGCGGTGCTTCTTGGATGATTAAGCGGTGTTGAACAGCTATAGAAAAGGCATGCCTGACGTGTCAGGTGAGAATGGGAGAGTTGAACGCAAGTGAACCTCTGATGAAATGTCGAAAAAACGGTAACACTGTCAAAACTTGTGGTGGGTTGCGCACATGGACGAGCGCAGCGATTATCTGCTTATTGGCTGCATGAA
Organism: uncultured Bacteroidota bacterium; assembly: GCA_903831265.1. Classification (GTDB taxonomy): domain Bacteria; phylum Bacteroidota; class Bacteroidia; order UBA4408; family UBA4408; genus CAIKXD01. The sequence goes on along the minus strand of CAIKXD010000248.1, from coordinate 322 downwards.
AGACGTCACGGAGAAGGCAAGAATCCTATGCGTGCTTTTGAAGGGAACTGAGGGTGTCTTATGAAAGTATTAAGAGAAAAGTACAAGGACATAAAAATACAAGACTGAATATCGATATTTCATAAGATAACGTACTACTTAGTAGTAGCGATGAAACTCCTTTAATGTGAACGGAGCGAAGGGGATAGCAGATTGATTTGATGATGTTAATTAGAACAACTACATTTGTAAAATCACTGTAACCACTAACAATCAACTTAAGATCCGTATGATGGGAAACTACCAAGTACGTTTCTGTGAGTGGCTTGGGGTAATTTCCCCT
>CAIKXD010000247.1 GCA_903831265.1 uncultured Bacteroidota bacterium | reverse complement strand
GAATTTTTCATTTGGTACGATGCAAATGTACTTGCAAAAGTGTTTAATAATTTAATTTCGAATGCGATAAAATACACAAAAAATGGTGGTACAGTTGAAGTAATAATTAATCCATCGAAAAGCAATGAGTTTATTGAGATAAGTGTAATTGACAATGGAGTAGGTATTGAAAAAGAAAATTTATTGAAAATATTTGATAGATTTTATCATAAAGGAGGTAATAAGGATTCCTATGAAAAGGGTTTTGGAATCGGCTTGTCTCTTGCTAAAAGCCTTATAGAAGTTCATAAGGGACTCATATCAGTGATAAGCAAACCTGGGATAGGCTCAACATTTATTATAAGTTTGCCTTTAAATGATGATGCATATTTAAATGAAGAGAAGGCTGATAACGTAATGTTGAAATCTGATTTTACAACTGTTTCAAAGAGTATTGAAACTCAAAATATACCAGATGAACCAATATTAATTTTAAATAAACAAATAGATGAATTAGACCCAACTAAAGTTATCATCCTTTATGTTGATGACAATTTAGAATTATTAGAAAATATAAGAAATTACTTATCAGACACTTACAATGTAATTATTGCACCAAATGGAAAAGTTGGCGTTGAGATGGCAAATCAGTATCAACCAGATGTAATAATAAGTGATATTGTTATGCCTTTAATGGATGGTTTTGAACTTTGTAATGTTCTTAAAACCGATTTAAACACTTCACATATACCAATCATTTTATTAACAGCGAGAGCAGATTCTAGTAGCCAACTGAAAGGAATAGAAACAGGGGCAGATAGCTTTATTCCAAAACCTTTCAATCTTAAATTACTAAGCCTGACCATCAAAAATTTAATTGAGTCAAGAGAAAAGCTAAGACAGCTTTTTATAAACAACCAATTCCCCAATCCAAGAGAAATTACGACAAACAGCAAAGATGCTGAATTTTTGGAAAAGTTAATTAAATATGTAGAAGATCATATCGGCGATTCTGAATTGAATATTAACAATTTAGCTCAAACTTTAGCCATGAGTCGTTCCACTTTTTTCCGAAAAATAAAAGCAATTACAGGTAACACTGGAAAAGATTTTGTTGACACTATAAGATTAAAAAAGGCTGCCCAACTTCTGCTAAATTCGGGGATGAATATATCCGAAGTCGCTTACACAATTGGTCATTCGAATCCACAATATTTTTCTAAATGGTTCAAAGCATATTTTAAAGTGTCCCCTTCAGAATATATTCTACAACATAAAAATAGTTAGTCGACCCTCAAAAAGTATGAAATGCCCATTGCTGCTAAGTTGTGTATAAATTAGTGTAAAGAATTATTGCAAGATTTTTGTAAAATCGTTAAAAAGCTTGCAAATTTAAGAATGCTTTCTACCATAAAACACAGTCCCCAGTTAGGGATAGATCATGGTCTGGCAGATCAGCTTGATCAAAAACTTCCCTTGTATCAGTTGGCCAATAAAATTAATTGGTCTTTTTTGAAGATGCTTTTAAGAAGCATTATAGTGAAAAAATGGGTAAGCCAGCTAAGCCAATCAGGCTGATGGTTTCACTACTGATATTAAAATATGTTCGCAATCTCAGCGATGAAAATCTAGTAGACCAATTGGCTGAAAATATCTATTTTCAATACTTTGGTGGAGAGCAGCACTTCGTTGCAAATATTCCATGCGTACCAACCGAGCGGAAGCTTTTCGGCAACGAATAGGCGTTCATGGTGTTGAATTAATGTTGCAGGAAAGTATCCGTGTAAATGATCCTCCAGATGACAGTAATTTAAACATTGTAATCAGTGTTGATACAACAGTTCAGAAAAAAACATTACCTATCCGACCGATGAT
>CAIKXD010000246.1 GCA_903831265.1 uncultured Bacteroidota bacterium | reverse complement strand
TAATAGGGGTAGGGATCGAAGCTGTACTGTTGATAATGATATCCTATATTGAAACCAAATGATAAATTTTCATCGGTATAGAAACTAAGGTAACCATTGATGGCATATTCATTAAATTCTTGTGAAAGGCCTGGTTTTGTGGTAATACTATCGGGAAGTAAACTTCGCGTAAAACTGCCAAAAGAGCGATTGTATGATGCTTCGATACCTAAAATAAAGCGATCGCCATTAAAATATTCGTAACCTATAGCAATGTTGGGCGAAATGATGACATGTTTAACTTCGAGCACACCCAAATTAAAATTTTTACTATTGCCCGTTTTGTTTTGCAAATAATGAAAACCTATGTTGGTGTAGAAACCAAAAGGAGTGTGAAAGGTAAAAGCGGTGTTAATAGCCATTACACCAGAAAATGATTTTCTATACGCTTTGCTGCCCACAACAATTGGGATAGAAAAATCGCTTTTAATGCTGTATTTGTAAACAGGAATTTGCGCCTGACTTGTTGGCTTAAAAATAAACATAAGCAAGGAAGCTATGCAATAAAAAATTACTATTTGCTTCCTTGCCATGAAAGGTGAACGTAAAATTTATGAATTTATTTTTTCAAAATCTTCAATCAAAGCAGTGGTGATTCCTGTGTTAGAATAACCACCATCGTGATATAAATTTTGCATGGTAACCATTTTAGTTAAATCGCTAAACATAGTAATGCAATAATCGGCACAAGCTTCGGCACTGGCGTTACCAAGTGGCGATTGTTTATCAGCAAAATTATAAAAAGAGTCGAACCCTTTGATACCCGTACCTGCTGTTGTTTTGGTTGGCGATTGCGATATAGAGTTAATTCTTACTTTGTTTTTAATGCCATAGTGATAACCAAAAGTGCGGCAAATAGATTCAAGCATTGCTTTGATATCAGCCATATCGGTATAAAATGGATAGGCTCTTTGTGCGGCAATGTAGCTAAGTGCTACAACTGAACCCCAATCATTAATGGCATCCATTTTATAGGCAACGCTTAACATTTTGTGCAATGACATAGCGCTTACATCAACACCTTTTGCGAAATACTCGTAATTAGATTCGGGATAAGGCACATTTTTTCTAATATTTACCGACATACCAATAGAATGTAAAACAAAATCTATTTTACCACCTAATATATCCATTGATTTGCCATACAAGTTTTCTAAATCGGGTATTGAAGTAGCATCAGCTGGAACAATTTGAGCGTTGCATTTTTCTGCCAACTTATTTATTTCTCCCATTCGCATGGCTATTGGCGCGTTTGTTAATGTAAAAATAGCACCTTGCTCATGCGCTCTTTCTGCCACTTTCCAAGCTATTGAATTGCTATCTAGGGCACCTGTAATAATTCCTCTTTTTCCTTTTAATAAATTATTGCTCATAGTTAATGTTGTTTTACAGTGAATTTTCAAATGTAATAAGTTTTTTATTAATGCCTTATTATTTTTTGAAACAAGGTGGTTGTAAAACTAGTAGTGTGCTTTAAAATGAGGTGTTTAGTGCAATAATTATTAAAATATAATTTCTTTTTATTGAACCTACCACATTTAAAAATCGGTTACTCTTAGGTTACCTACAATTTTAACCCAAATTATGCACTTAGGGCATTTTAGTTAAATTCACTCCTGTTTTTTTGTTGATTTAGATTTGATTTGTCTTTAATTTTGATGTCATCTTATTGAAAACTGCACGAAGTAGAAATTAGCATAACTTAAAAAGCTGTTTTTAATTAATGAACTGCAGTTTTTAAAGGTTAAATTGTAATGGCTATTATTGATTGAGCATAAATAATAAATAAAACCTATTTTTGCCTCAATGTTTTTCTAATTTGTGATGATGAAAAAAGGTTTTTTGATGATGTTTATTTGGCTGATGATGTGCTGCATGCAATTAATGGCACAAAACAGGGTAGTAATAACGAATTTAAATACGAAAGAGGAAAACGAGCTCAAGCTAAATGAGGAATTTTATTTCGGCATAAACAGCAGCAAGGAGGTCTTTAAAGGAAAAATAGATGGTTATGATATCGCTAACAAATCACTTCGTATAAACAATAAAATATATGCTATTAGTGAAATTGTATGGATAGATTTTAAAGGACGTAAACCTAAAAAGAATACCTCCAAAATATCAAAAATATTATTTTATTTTGGAGCAGGTTTAATTACTTTTAGTGCCTATGAGCACCTTGTAGCCAATGATGATAAAACAGCCGTAGTTACAGCCTCAGCGGGTGCGATTTGCACTGTTGGAGCGCTTGCATTTTGGGTTATTCCTAAGCAACCTCGTTTTGATTTTACAACCAAACATTTGTTAGAACTGGTGCAAACCGAGCCGGCTAAGTAAGATTTTATGATACAGTTTGATTAAATTTCCTAAAAGTAAAAATCAATACATTTAAAATGACTATTTTTTTAATTGGCTTTATGGGTTGTGGTAAAACCACTGTAGGAAAAAAATTAGCTAAAAAGTTAAAATATGATTTTATCGATCTTGATGAAGAGATTGAAAAAAAAGAGCAATGTACCATATCACAAATCTTTGAAAGTAGGGGAGAAGATTATTTTAGATCTTTAGAACACAATTTATTGCTTGATTTGCCAAATAAAAGTAATGTTGTTATCTCATGCGGGGGCGGTGCACCTTGTTATTTTAACAATATGGAAATGATGAACAATGCTGGATATACAGTTTATGTAACAATGCCAGCAGAAGCTTTATTCAGCAGATTAAAACAAGCCAAAGCAACTCGCCCTTTATTGCAAAATATGAATGATGAAACGTTAATGAAATATATTAAAGATAAATTAATTGAAAGAGAAATTACTTATCGTTTGGCAAAAATATCAGTAAATGGCATAAACTTAAATGTTGATGATTTGGCAGCTTTAATAATACAAACCAACTTGAAACTAGTACAGTAAGGCTTGCCCGCAATTGGAATAAATTGAAAGTGTAATTGGTATAAGACACAAAAAAAGGCTGTATTCAATACGAATACAGCCTTTTTTTGTAAGTAGAATCAAATTACTTAATCATCATTGATTTTGTAATTGAGTTTCCTTTTGCACCTGACAAACGATACGCGTATTTGCCAGCAGCAAAGTTTGTGGTAGAAAGGTCTATTCTATTTGCACCTTTAGCTACTTGCTTTGTAAAAACAACTTTCCCTGTAATATCAATCAATTCAAAGTTCATGTTTTGATCAATATTTTCTAATTGAATAGATGTGAAACCATTACTTGGATTAGGATAATTTTGACCCATGCCAGCTAAAGTTACATTTAATTCATTTAATGCATCTGGAGTAACAAGACCATAGAACCAATCGTGTGCTCTTTTTAATATTTCACCAGAATTTGCAGAATCTAGCATTTCCATTCCAGCGGCAATATAAACTAATTTGTAATCTGCCGTTTGCGCTCTAATACCACCAATACGAGCACTAGTGCCATATTTAAAAATTACTTTTGCAGAAGTATCGGCTACATTAATTTGATCAGGAAAAAAATTAGTACCTCCATAATAATTATTGATTGTAGCATTCCCTATTGTTGAGAAAATAGGATCGGTTGTAACTGTGTTTAGTGAAGAGTTTGTAGTACCGCCATCTGCAACGTAGGTTGCATGCAAATAATTTGTAAAAAATGATGTTTTTACTGGAGTAATAAATGTTGAAGTTGCAGCGTCATTAATTTCCCAGCCTAAATCTTGCCCTGAAATAAATAAATTTCCTCCTGCATCCATAAAATCTTGTAAAGCTAACGCTACATCATCTGTTAAGCCTGGGAAGGTCCAACCTACATTATAGTATACATTGTTAATACCTGTAGTTGCAGCATTGGCAATAGCTTTTTGTAAAATAATATCATTTGTAGAGGCGTAACCTTGATTGTTTGCAGCAATTAAACCATTAGTAAATACAGTGCCCCAGTTTGCAGCACTTCCTGCAGTAGTTCCATCGCCAACATAACCAGAATTATTTACGATTAAATCTGTAACACCAGAAATTACATATACTTTTTTTGACATTACAGGTGAATTTGGATTAGCAACAGAACTAACAGTTAATGTATAAGTTGCAATTCCTCTTGTTGCACCTGGAGTAACATTAATAACGATGTTTGAATTACTTCCTGCATTTGAGGTAATAGTTGCTGTTGTAGCATAATTGTTTGCATCGATACTAAAGTTTGAAGTCCAATCAGCTGGCGCATCGTTAGTTAAAGTGTAAATAAAATCTTCGTTTACAGCACCCGTATTGCCAGTGGTTAAAGTAAATGTTGTGGCAGTGCCTGAAGCAACATTGCTTACTTCTGTATTTGGATTTGATAAAGAATAGTTAATTGTTGGATCTCCAACAGTACCAACATTTAAAACTTCTTTTGTAACTGTATTTTGTAAAAAAGAAACAACTTTAATATTAGCTGCAATCCAAAGCGGGTCAACATTGTATGTATAATTAAATGTAAGTGAACTTCCTGTTGCTGCAGGTGTTACAGATTCTCCCGCTGCACTAGGATACATTTTTCTAAACACATTTGGAAAATGAGTTTCACCGTTGTTTCCTGGAGCTGTAGTGTAGTCTCTTGGGTTTTCAATTACTGCGGTGTATAGTTTATACGTTCCAGCAGGCACAGTTCCAACCGATTTAACAACAACTGTTACATCGCGTGTTGCACCATTGTCAACCTCAGTTACTTCAATTTTTACAGGACTACCCATCGAAAATTGGGCATTTACATCTGCTTGTGTCATAGCGCCAGGAGCACCTTGCTTGTAGTTACCTTGCAGTACTACATTTGGAACACCAGATACATTGTAATAAGTTACTCTATCTGCAACATCTGTTGGGTTAGCAGCATTCATTTCATCAACTCCTGGCCATGAAGTATGGTAGGCAATGTGCCTCACTGTTTGCAAATTGGCATTTAAAATATTAGCTTCAAATGCTGGGTTTTGGGTGGCACAAGGACCACAACTTGCTTGCGTAAAGTGCTCAAAAAGAACGAATTTAGGCGCCTGAGCATAGGCGCTGGAAGCAATAATTAAGCTTGATAATAGTAAATTAATTTTTTTCATTTTAAGTTTTTTTATGATAATCCAAATGTATGATTATTTTGATTTACAGCTAAAAAAAAATTAAAAGAAAAATTGATGATTTTAACTTAACTTTACCGATTAATTAATTTTAAGCATTTAATGGAAAGAAAAGATAAGTCATTTCGTAAAAAAACAGATCAGCCAGAGGCTAAGCCTTTCAATAAAAGTTTTTACGGAAAAAAAGTGGAATCAACCGTGGGCGTTAATAAAAACAAAACAAGCAAGAAATGGCAGCCCAATGACGATTTAAATGAACAAACAGGACCCAGTTTATTTGAAACAAAAAAAAGAAATGATTTTGGAAAAAGTACCGACAGCTCCTTTCAAAGAGATTCCAAAACATCAACAGGTTCAAACTATAGAAAAAAAGAAACTGCATTTGAGGAAAGAGGTAAGTCGGAATTTAAAGCTAAAGACAGGCGCGCCACTGAGGATTTTTCGGCTAAACCCGAAAATAAATTTTCAAAGGATTCAGCTGCTTCAAGCAAAAAAAGAAGCTATAGCGAGTATAAAAGCGCAAGAAATAGCAGTTCAAATTCTGAAGAGGGGCAAGAAAATGCGTACTCAACAAGAAGTAAGAGCCCAAGAACAATTAGTAAATCAAAAGATGAATATCAGGAAACATCTCCTTTTAAAAGAAAGAGTATTTTTGACAAAACTGATGATAAGGGAAAGCCTGCATTCAAGAAGGAATACAAGCCTAAGTTTAAATCGGAAGGTAAAGGGCCATCAAAACCAAGGGTAGTAAAAGACCCTAATGATGATAGCATACGTTTAAATAAGTTTATTTCAAACGCTGGTATTTGTAGTAGGAGAGAAGCTGATGAATTAATAAAAGCGGGTGCGGTTACAGTAAATGGCAAGGTAGTTACCGAAATGGGCTATAAAATTAAAAGAACCGATTTGGTAAATTACGGTGGTCAGGGCTTAAAGCCAGAAAAACAAGTTTATATTTTATTAAATAAACCCAAAGATTATATTACTACATCTGAAGATCCTCAGGAAAGAAGAACAGTGCTTGAATTAATAAAAGGTGCTTGTAAAGAAAGAGTTTATCCTGTTGGTCGTTTAGATAGAAATACTACAGGATTGTTGCTTTTAACTAATGATGGCGAACTTACAGATAAAATAACACATCCTTCTTTTAAACAAAAGAAAATTTATCATGTAGAGCTCGATAAACCTGTAAAAAAAGAACATTTAAAAGCTATTGAAGACGGTTTAGAGCTTGAAGATGGTTTAATAAAAGTGGATGAAATTAAATATGTTGATGATTCGGAAGGCAAAAAAGAAATAGGCATTACCTTACACTCTGGAAGAAATAGAATTGTGAGAAGAATTTTTGAACACTTTGACTATAAAGTTAAAAAATTAGACAGGGTTTATTTTGCGGGTCTTACAAAAAAAGATTTAGGAAGAGGTAGATGGCGCTTTTTAACGCCAATGGAGATTAACATGCTAAAAATGGTTCAGTAATTATAAATTAGGCTTGTTTAATTTGTAAAATAGGAATCTTGCAAATAGTTTTGTTTTTATATAGTAATTAAAGTTATGGCTATAATTGGTTCAATATTATCTCGAGTTATAGAATTAAGGAAAACATTGCCAGTAGTGCCTGTAAGGAAAAATCCTTATAGAACACAAAAATCAAGTTTCAATAAATTGCTGAAAAAAGCATCTAACACAGCTTTTGGTAGATTTTATAATTTCGAGCGCATTCTTTCCTCGGCAAACCCTATGCGTGAATTTCAAAAAACGGTGCCTGTGCATGATTATAATAAAATGTACAAAGAATGGTGGCACCGTGTGCTTGAAAATGAAAACAATGTTTGTTGGCCAGGTGTTATTAAATATTTTGCTTTAAGTTCGGGCACATCAGAAGCGGCAAGCAAGCATATTCCAGTATCCAATGCAATGCTGCGCTCTATAAAAAGAACCAGCGTAATGCAAATGCTTTCTTTGGCTAAGTACGAATTGCCCGATGATCTTTTACATAAAGGCTATTTAATGATTGGTGGAAGTACCGATTTAAACAATCATGGAACCTATTTTGAAGGCGATTTATCGGGCATCACCACCGGTAACATCCCTGTTTGGTTTCAAAGCTTTTACAAACCAGGTAAAGAAATTGCGCACGAAAAAGATTGGAATGTTAAACTAGAGAAAATTGTTGAAAATGCAAAGGATTGGGATATAGGTTTTATTTTAGGAGTGCCCGCTTGGATACAAATTGTGATGGAAAAGGTGATTGAAAGGTATAAGCTTAAAAATATACACGAAATATGGCCAAATTTATGCATATTTGTTCATGGTGGCGTTTCTTTCGAACCTTATAAAAATGGTTTCGAAAAGCTTTTAGGAAAACCGCTCATATATATCGAAACTTACCTGGCCTCGGAAGGCTTTTTGGCTTATCAAAATAGACCAGACACTAATGCAATGAAACTGGTATTAAACAATGGTATTTTCTTTGAATTTGTGCCTTTTAATGATGATAATTTTACCTCTGATGGCAATTTGGTTGATGAGCCTAAAGTGATGCTTATAGATGAAATTCAAGAGGGTAAGGAATACGCTATTTTAATTAGCACTAATGCCGGAGCTTGGCGTTATTTAATTGGCGATACCATTAAGTTTACCTCTAAATCAAAATGCGAAATAGTAATTACAGGCCGCACTAAACATTTCTTAAGTCTTTGTGGCGAGCATTTGAGTGTAGAAAATATGAATACCGCCATTAAGCATATATCAGCAGAATTTAATATTGCTATACCTGAATTTACTGTGCATGGTGTTGAACATGAAAATTTATTTGCACACCAATGGTACTTGGCTTGTAATGATGTTGTTGACTTCAACCTCATTAAGAATGGGATCGACAATAAGCTAAAAGAAATTAATGACGATTATAAAACCGAAAGAAATCATGCTTTAAAAGACGTGTTTATTGAAGTTTTACCCATTAACATTTTTAACGAATGGATGGAACAGAACGGAAAATCAGGTGGTCAACATAAATTTCCAAGAGTAATGAAAGGCGCGCAGCTAGAAGACTGGAAAAACTTTGTGCAAAAATCTAAACTTTAAGAAAAGCAATAGAAAATGATGTTTGACGCTTTCTTACAAGGCATTGTTCCGGGTTTAATT
>CAIKXD010000245.1 GCA_903831265.1 uncultured Bacteroidota bacterium | reverse complement strand
TGAAATTATTAATGCCGATTCATTTGAGTTTGATGAGGATTTAGGGAATGGAGCTAAAAGACTTTTGGGCAATGTGCAATTTAGGCAGGATGATGTGTTGATGTTTTCTGATAGCGCTTATTACTACGATAACAATGCGCTTGATGCTTTTGGCAATATCCATATCAATAAAAACGACAGTGTACATCTTTATGGTGATTATTTAAAATATGATGGAAACTCAAAATTAGCAAGTGTTACAGGTAAGGTAGTTACTTTAAAGGATAAAACAATGACTTTAACTACCTCCAAACTTGATTTTAATATGCAATCGAATATTGGATACTACAACAACAAAGGAAAAATTGTTACCAAAGAAAACACATTAACCAGTCAAAACGGCTATTACTACAGCAGCCAAAAAAATCTGTTCTTTAAAAAAGATGTGGTTTTGGTGAATCCTGATTACAAAATGTATTCCGATTCGTTACGTTATAACACAAATACAGAAACAGCCTTTTTTAATGGCCCTACCCATATTTTTAGTGATGCTAACCGCATTTACTGCGAAAATGGTTGGTATAATACCAAGCAAGATAAAGCCCAGTTTAATAAAAACGCCTGGTTAAAAAACAAAGAGCAAAAGTTACATGGCGACAGTTTATATTACGATTCAAAAAATGGTTATGGGAAAGCCATTAAAAATGTAGAAGTGCTTGATAGCGCTCAAAAAATAAGTATCAGAGGAAACTTTTTAGAATATTTTGAAGTTAGCGAAAAGTCAATTGTTACCGATCACGCTGTGATGATACAGTATTTTAAAACGGATACACTTTATTTACATGCAGATACTTTAAAAGCTACGTATGACAGTACTTACTTTGCCTTAAAGAAAATTAAGGAAAACGAGGAGTTAAAAAATAATAAGGGTAAAAAGGAAAAAAAAGTAAAGGTGCAAATGGAAGATTCTGTAGCCTCGGCACACCGTTTAATTTACGCACATTACAAGGTAAAATTCTTTAAAAATGATTTACAAGGCCTTTGCGATTCTTTGGTTTATAGCGCTGAAGATTCTTTAATGCGTTTATTTAAAAAACCAATGCTGTGGAGTGATGCCAATCAACTTACTGCCGAGTTAATTAATATAAAACTATATGATGGAAAAATCTATCAATTAAGGATGAATACAAATGCATATATTATTTCGCAATACGATAGTTTAAGATACAATCAGATTAAGGGAAAAAAAATGATAGGTTATTTTACCGATAATGATTTAAGAAAGATTGATGTAATTGGCAATGGCGAAACCGTTTATTATATTAAAGATGATGAAGATGGATCGCTTTCGGGAGTAAATAAAGCCGAATGCAGCGATATGGCTATTTATATAACTAATAACAAGGTAGAAAAACTAAAGATGTATAAAAAGCCAACAGGCATAATGCATCCACCAAAAGAAGTAAAACCTGAGGACATGATGTTAAAAGATTTTGCCTGGTATGCAGCATACAGACCACAAAATTTTGAGGATATATTTGTTTGGAAAGAATTTAAAATGGAAAACTCTAAAAACAAAAAGAGGAAAAAATAAATTGTTCGAGTAACATAAAATAACTTAAAAGTGAATTCTCCTTGTAAATTAACTTATAAATGAATAACTTTGGGAAAATAATATTAATTCAAAAGTTTAACAAGGTTACCTACTATTCAGTGTCGGTTAATGATGATGTTTCGTTGTTTCAAAAATTT
>CAIKXD010000244.1 GCA_903831265.1 uncultured Bacteroidota bacterium | reverse complement strand
GTGCTTCCAGCTTGGTTTATGATAAACTACACTCATAATTTAGTACCCGGAAAATTTACGCTTAACTTTAGTGGACAATATCGTTTTAATGATGTGTATTTGCCATTTATAGCCGTTGGTGGCACCTATTATTACAATAACAATACAAGTGCAAGTTTAAGTGTTGGCTATGGTGGTTATGGCAATTTTAATTACGGTATAATGCTGCAACAAAGAGTTTGGAAGTATTTTACTGTGGGCTTAGGCTCTAATCAATTAGAAGGATTAATAATGCCCAAAAAAGCAAGCGGACAAAGTGTAGTATTTTCAGTTAAAAGTTGGTTTTGATGAAATCCTCCAATTACTTTTCATTGAATTGGTCTAATAGTTTAATAATTATTATTGGTTTCGTTTTTTTAAGTTTATCAATATATAAAGCAGCCCATACAGCGTTTACACATGATGAAAGTTTTACCTACTTGTCGTATGTAAAAAAGAGTGTTATTGGCATTCTTACAATGGAAGAACCAATCAGTGCTAACAATCATATTCTAAATAGTATAGGTATGAAAGTAATTGATAAATTAATGGCTCCAACACCTTTTAATTTAAGGCTTCCCAATATTTTTGGGCACCTACTCTTTATCATTTTTTCAGCATTAATTATCAACACTTATAAAAACTCTTACTATAAAGTAATTGCATTTGTTTTATTAAACTCTAATATATATTTAATTGATTTTTTTTCATTAGCAAGAGGATATGGTTTATCACTTGGTTTTTTGATGGTACATTGGTATTTCTTACACAAAACAGCTGGTAATACTCAAAGTAAAAATAATTTTAGATTAATGCTATTTGCCCTGTTTTTGGCAATGCTTTCTAACTTTTCTGTGATTTACTATATGATATCTTTAATTGTTATTTATTTAATTTATGAAGTCAAAAATTACACTAGTAACAAAGCACTTTTTCTATCAATTATAATCAGAAACATGAAGTTTGTTTTGCTTCTTTCTAGTTTAACGATTTTCTTTTTATTTGGACCTTTGCTAAAACTGGTGCAGTTTAATCAGCTATATTTTGGAGGGACTCATAATTTCTTTGATGATACAATTTACTCTTTAGTTTACTACTCTACAATTTCAATGGGTATTGTTGACTTTGAAATTAAAGCCATTTTTCTAATTGTAGTAATATTAATGGCTCTTATTATTGCCATTCAACTAATCAAGCTTTTTAAACATAAAACAAAAATTGAATCAAGTTTTTTTATTGTTTCATTGGTTATTATTATGTTGATTCAAATAACTTTTTTTTACTTTTTCAATACTAAGTACTTAATTCAAAGAACTGCGCTGCTTTTCATCCCAATTTTCATTTTTTCACTTTTAGGATTTGTAAATGACCTTGGGAGCATTGTAATTTATTTTGCAGCAGGATTTGTTGCTCTATTTATGTTCTATGTCACTATAAGATTCATTCCTATGGATAATAGTTTAAATTGGCAATATGATGCCGACAATGAAAAGCTATTAAGTGAACTAAAAACAATCTATAAAAAATCGGACACTCAAAATAAGCTAAGCTTAGGAGTTGATTGGATTTTTCAGCCTTCTCTAAATTTTTACAGAGCAACAACAGATGCCAATTCTTGGTTAGATACAATAGTTAAAGAAGGCTATGATTATAAAAAATACGAATACTATTTTGTAGAGTCAGCGAGCATCAATAAATTTGTCGATACAACCCAATTTAGGGTTTTAAAAACGTTTCCCCAAAGCAATAATTTACTCATTAAAAATTTAAAATTTGAATAAAATCATTATCCCAAAATTAAAACATGCTGATAGTGATAATTTTTTCCTATTAGCTGGCCCTTGTGTGGTAGAGGGCAAAGAAAATTTGTTGGAGATAGCTGGTCATTTAAGTCAGCTTTGCCATGAGCTTAAAATCCCTTTGGTGTTAAAGGCATCCTACAAAAAGGCAAATCGCTCAAAGTTAAATTCGTTTACAGGCATTGGTAACGAAAAAGCACTCGAGATATTAGCCTTGGCTGGTGAGCAATTTGGCTTGCCCACTGTAACTGATATTCATACCGAACAAGAAGCAAGTTTAGCTGCCAAGTATGTTGATGTGTTGCAAATACCAGCATTTTTATGTCGACAAACTGATTTGTTGTTGGCTGCGGGCGAAACAGGCAAATGGGTGAATATTAAAAAAGGACAATTTGTATCGGCCTATTCTATGAAATTTGCTGTAGAAAAGGTAAAACAAACTGGTAATAACAACATTATGCTTACTGAAAGAGGCACCACCTTTGGTTACCATGATTTAATTGTTGATTACAGAAATATTCCTGATATGCAAAAGCATGAAGTACCTGTTGTGCTTGATGTTACGCATTCATTGCAGCAACCTAATCAGGAAAGTGGTGTTACCGGAGGAAGACCTGATTTGATACCAACAATTGCTGCTGCGGGTATTGCAGCTGGCGTAAATGGTTTATTCATTGAAACGCATCCAGATCCTAAAAATGCAAAATCAGATGGCGCCAATATGCTTTCCTTAAATTTAATGGAGCCCTTATTGAAAAAGCTATTAAAGATTCACCAAGCAATGATTTAACCCATGAATCCTACGATAAAAAGTATTAAGCTATTCGGCACTATTTCATTGTGTTTGGTAATTGTATTTGCAAGTTTTTTTGCTGAGGCACAAACGCTCAAATTTCAAAAAGTATATGGTGGCTATTCTTATGATTATGGTAATGATTTAATACAAACTGCCGATTCGGGGTATTTATTGCTTTGCACTTCAAATAGTTTCTCTAACAGTTCTGATTTCTACCTTTTAAAAGTTGACCAGCAAGGAAATTATGAATGGCAGCACACCTATGGAGGTAATGAAATAGAAGGAGCCTGCAAAATAAAATTTACACAAGATGGCAATATTGTGATTGCGGGCCATACCAGCAGCTATTTAAATAACAGTTATGATTTTTATTTGGTAAAAGCGAATATGAATGGCGATACCTTATGGACCAAACATTATGGTACTAATGAGTGGGATTTTGCCAATAGCATGGACACGTGTGCCGATGGTGGATTTATTATGGCTGGAAAAACTTATGATACAGGCAATGCTTATAGCGATATTATGATTGTGAAAACAGATGCCGATGGTAATGAGCAATGGCAGAAAAAGATTGGGGGTAATTTAGATGATGTTGCAAATTCAATTCTTAGCACTACTGATGGATATCTTTTGTGTGGAGCAACAAATAGCATAGGTGCTGGAGGAAAAGATATTTATATCGTAAAAATAGATTTAAGCGGCAATGTTGTTTGGGAAAGAACTTTAGGAGGAAACCAAGATGATGTTTCCAATTCATTAATGATTACCTACGATAATGGTATTGTGTGTGGTGGCGGTGTTAAAAGTTATGGATTCCCATCGAACTATAATTCATATTTAATGAAATTAAATTTAGATGGAACTGATTTTTGGAGTTTGCCCGGCAATTACTCTGCTAGCACAGTTAATTTTGAAATAATTGATTTTGTTGAATCAGTTTCAAATCAAATAGTTTCAATTTCAGATTTTGATAGTAATGGCCTTTCAAATGGAGAATTTGGTTTGTTTATTAATAGCTCAAATGGTTATCTTGATACAAGTTCTACTTTTGGTGGCAGTTTTAAAGAAATTCCCAGTTCTATTATTGCAACAAATGATAATGGATATGCAATTATAGGAACAACAAATAGTTTTGGAATGGGATTGAGCAATGTGTTTTTAGTAAAGACTGACTCAGTAGGAACTTCAAATTCTCCGTTATCTATCTTCGTTAACCTCAAAGAAACCAACCAACTGGTGGCTGCACAAAACCAAATTTATCCAAATCCATTTAATACTTCAACCACAATAAACATCGATTTTCCTGTTTCATTAGTGGCTAGTAATGCATTTACTATTAAAGTTTTGGACCAATTAGGCAATGAGGTGAGCAATCAGGTAGCCTATACTGTTAAAGACAACAATAATGGTTCGGCAATTACTATTAATAACAGGAGCTTAAGCAATGGTATGTATTATTATAGCTTATCAATAAACGATAAAGCCATTGCACAAGGTAAGTTTACCATCATAAAATAATGCACCAATTTTACGAGCATAAAGTAGTTTGGATTACTGGAGCTTCATCGGGCATTGGAGCTGCGCTGGTTTTAGCATTGGCTCAGTTTAAATTAAAACTGATTATTTCGGCACGTAGAGAGGCTGAATTAAATAAGCTAAAAGAGCAATGCAGTTCAATGCCTGCAGAAATAGTTGTTTTGCCTTTTGACTTAAGCAATATAGATTCCTTTGAAAGTGTGGTTGAACAAGCCATACAAAAGTTTGGAAGGATAGATTTATTGTTTAACAATGGTGGAGTAAGCCAAAGATCGCTTACTAAAGAAACACCATTGCAGGTGGATAGAAAAATTATGGAAGTTAATTTTTTTGCCAATATCCAGTTAAGTAAATTGGTATTGCCTTTCATGCTAAAACAACAGTATGGCCATTTTATAGTAACAAGCAGCCTTTCGGGAAAGTTTGGTTTTTATGAACGTTCGGCCTATGCCGCCTCTAAACATGCTTTACATGGCTTTTATGAATCTTTGTTTTTAGAAAACAGAACGCAAGGAATTCGTGTAACCATGTTATGTCCGGGTTCAATAAAAACAAGTATTGCATTAGCAGCTTTAAACAAAGATGGTTTGCCCGCTGCAGCAGCAGATGCACGATTAGATAATGGCATGGACGCGTCTGCTTGCGCTCAAAAAATTATGAGTGCAGTAGCTAAAGAAAAGAAAGAAGTCCTTATTGGAAAATCAGAATTAATTCCAGCGTATTTAAAACGATTTTTACCTGCCCTTTTCTGGCAATTGATGTATAAATTAAAGCCTAATTAGCAAGCCATATTTTCTTGAAAAAAACAATAAAATATTGGATTTTTATGACTGTGCTTTTAGCAAGTACCATTTTTTTATGCTTCAAACAATTTAAAAATAGTAATTGGAACAGGTGCATTAGTAGTGACGGAAAAGGCTATTATGCCTACCTTCCAGCGGTTTTCATTTACCATGATTTGCAATTTAATTTTGTTGATGATTATGAAAAAAAATATTACAATCCCGAAAACAAAGTAAAGTTTACCATTGACTACAATAATAAAAAGGTAAATAAATACTGGCTCGGAACTGCAGTGTTGATGAGTCCATTTTTTGCACTGGCCCATACCGTTGCAACGCTGAGTAATTTACCAAATGATGGCTATTCATTTATTTACCAAGCAATGATAGCCATAGCTGCCAGCTTTTATTTGTTACTTGGTTTATATTTTATGCGTAAATTGTTGTTGCTTTATCACTGCAAAGAAATTGAAATATTTATTAGTCTTTTTGCAATAGTTTTTGCAACAAATTTATTTTACTACACCGTTGCAGAGCCCAGTATGTCGCATGTTTACTCCTTTTTTGCAGTTAGTGCTTTTGTATATTTTGCTAAGAAATACTTTCAAACATTTAATTCTAAATATCTAAGCTACATGGTTACAAGCCTGGCAGTAATTGTACTAATTAGACCAAGCAATGGCTTTGTAATTTTTGCACTTCCTTTTTTAGCTTACGATTTTAATAATTTAAAAAAATCATTTCAAGCTTTTAATTTTAGGAGATTGCTTGTTGCGTTTGGCACAGCCCTGCTGTTGTTACTAATGCAATTATTTTACTACAAATTAAGCACAGGGAACTTTTTTATTTACAGTTATGGCAATGAAAAATTCAACTTTTTGAATCCTTATTACTACGATTTTTTATTGAGTTACCGAAGAGGCATGTTTGTTTATGCACCGCTATTATTATTATCACTATTAGGTTTTATTCCTTTATTCAATAAATCAATCTATCAAACTGTAGCCTTATTTTTGTTCCTATTTGTAATGATATATATTTTATCATCATGGTGGATGTGGTTTTATGGAGGCGGTTTTGGAATGCGCCCTGTAATTGACTTCTATGTGTTTTATGTTATTTTGTTATCGCTATTCATTAAGTTCAGTTTTGAAAAAAAATGCTTAAAATGGATAAGCATAAGCTCAATAGCAATTTGCATAGTTATTGCTCAAATTCAAACCTATCAAAAAGTAAATTTTATCTTGCCATGGGATGGCATTAATAAAGAAATATATTGGAAACTATTTTTAAAAACAGATCCTGCCTTTATTGGCAAATATAACAGTGATATTTATGCTCAATAACCGTCAACTTTTTTTGCAGCACAATGCACAAACAACTTTTTTCCCATTGCTTTTAGAGATGGAGAGAGCTGAAGGAGTATATATGTGGGATGTAAATGGCAAACGTTATTTAGATTTAATTTCGGGAATAGCCGTGAGCAATGTTGGTCATGGCAATAAAAAAGTGATTGAAGCCATTACAAACCAAGCACAACACTACATGCATTTAATGGTGTATGGCGAGTTTGTGCAAGGCCCGCAGGTGTTGTTTGCGCAAAAACTTTGCTCGCTATTACCTCAAAATTTACAGAATGTTTATTTTGTAAACTCTGGTGCTGAGGCCATTGATGGCGCATTAAAATTAGCAAAAAGATATACTGGTAGATATAAAACTATTTCATGCAAAAACGCCTATCATGGCAGCTCGCAGGGTGTATTAAGTATTATGGGAAGTGAAACCTATAAGCAAGCTTATCGTCCATTAATTCCGGGCAATGCACTCATTGAATTCGGTAATTTTGATGATTTAAATTTAATTGATGATAGTATTGCTTGTGTGGTGATGGAAACTGTGCAGGGCGAATCAGGCGTAAGAACTGCGAGTGCGGAGTATTTTAAAGCACTTAAAAATGCCTGTGATAAATATGGCACATTGCTTATTTTAGATGAAATTCAATGCGGTATGGGCCGCACAGGAAAAATGTTTGCCTTTGAACATTATGACATTACTCCTGATATTTTATGTTTAAGTAAAAGTTTAGGTGGTGGCATGCCCTTGGGTGCTTTTATTTCATCAACACCCATCATGCATAGTTTAGCCGAACAACCCATGCTAGGCCATATTACTACTTTTGGGGGCCATCCCGTATGTTGCGCTGCAGGAATGGCTGCACTAGAATTTGTGATAGATGAAAAATTAATTGATGAGGTAAATGAAAAAGAAAAACGTTTTCGAAATAAATTAATTCATCCAAAAATTATAGAAATAAGAGGCATTGGTTTATTACTTGCATTGCAATTTGATTCTTTTGAAAATAACAAAAAAATAATTGATTGTTGTATCAAAAACGGTGTGATAAGCGACTGGTTTTTATTTTGTGATAATGCCATGCGACTTGCGCCACCATTAATAATTAAAGATGATGAAATTGATGAAGCTTGTGCCATTATTTTAAAAAGTATTGATGAAGTAATTTCATAAATTACTATTTAAAAATTTAGCTTTCTTTCAAAACTTCCTGTAAAAATATTATCACAAAATACGCTGCAGTATTGCTTTTACATTAAGTGTTAAATTGGCAATTTAATTTTTCTGTTTCGAGAGCATTAATAATGCCTTTTTACAAGCATCATCATTGGCGTTTTTTACAAAAAACCAGGCTTCCTGATTAAAAATATCTTTAGCGATATAGGCCTTTAAATGTGTACTTAGCAAATCTAAACCTTTGCCAAGATCGCTAGCGCTTGATTTTATGTTGTTTTTATTTGCGTAGGATTTTAATTCGTTAATCAATGGAGTGTTTACTTTAAATTGCTGGTTAAACTCCTTAGCGCTTGTGTATTTAAGCTGTGCTCTGTTTTTGTTTACATATTCTAAAGCAAAATCATTAATCAGGTTTTTATAGAGTAATTCTGATATGTACCTACTTACTTTAGTAGTATCTATTGGAATAAAATAATCGGGCATAATACCACCACCGCCATAAACTGTTTTGCCTGCGGGTGTGGTGTATTTTAATTTCTTATTTAATTTTACACTATCGGCATTCACTAATTCTCCATTATCATATCTTTCCATTTCGTCTTGATAATAATCTTCAATACGCCCATTTTCATAAGGCTTTTGAATGCATCTTCCAGAAGGAGTAAAATATCGTGCTATGGTTAATCTTATAGCAGAGCCATCTTTAAATTCGGTTTGTTCTTGCACCAATCCTTTACCAAATGAACGCCTGCCAATAATTACTCCTCTATCGTTATCCTGCACTGCACCTGCAACTATTTCGCTTGCTGAGGCCGAATTTTCATCTATTAAAATCGCCAATTTTTGTTTTTCAAAACGTCCTTTTTCTGATGCAATTGAGTTTTGGCGAGGTTTGTTTTTTCCTTGTGTGTAAACAATCATTTTACCCTTCGTTAAAAACTCATCACTAATATCAATGGCAGCATCAAGAAAACCTCCCGGATTACCTCTTAAATCGAGCACAAGTTGTTTCATCCCTTGCTTTTCTAATTTACTTAAAGCATTGTCAAATTCTTGATATGTGGTTGATGCAAAGCGACTGATTTTAATAAAACCAGTTATGCTATCCATCATGTATGCAGCATCAACACTATAGATTGGAATCTTACCTCTTGTAATCTTAAAATATTCGATAGTGGAAGTGCCGTATCTAAGCACACCAATTTTTACAACGGTGCCACCTTTTCCTTTCAAATTTTTAAAAACCATTTCGTTGGTAATTTTTACACCAGCTACATTTTTGCCATCAACAAAAATAATTTTATCACCACTTTTTAATCCGGCTTTTTCTGAAGGACCACCAGGTATAGCGGTTACAACATAAATGGTATCGCGTAGTAAATTAAATTCAATTCCAATGCCTTCAAAATTTCCATTTAAAGGTTCGTTAGTAGCTTGTAAATCGGAGGCTGGAATGTAGGCCGAATGTGGATCAAGGTTTCCTAATAATGTTTCTATTGTTACATCGGTTAAGCTATCGCGGTTAAGCGTATCAACATATTCGCGTAACACATAATCCAATAATTCGTCCAACTTATTTGTATTGTTTTTTTCGTTGCTGAATAGCTGTAACAGCTGATTTTGCTGGCTATTACGATTCAGTCTGATGCCAACAAAAATACCTATGATGAGCACCAAAGCAAAAAATAAAGGTAGAAAAGGGTTGCTATTTTTATTATTGTTTTCCAAAATGGAATAGAAGATTGTTAAACTTAGGATTCAAGATTTAGGGTACTAAATTGCACCACATCAACACCAAATTTTTTCAAAAAATCAACACCTTCATCGCTAGGTATTTTTTTATACTCGGCATAGCTGTTTAGGTATATTACTTTGCGAATGCCTGTTGTGAAAATTATTCTGGCGCAAGCAATGCAAGGAGATAAGGTAATGTATAAAGTTGAACCTTCTACACTCACATTGTTTTTTGATGCGTAAAGAATAGCATTTTGCTCGGCATGCAATGCCAATGAACAACTTCCTTTACTATCGCGTGGGCAGCCATGTTCGGGCCATTCAACATCGCAATTGTGTGTGCCTGCAGGCGGGCCATTGTATCCTAACGAAACAATTCTTGTATCTTTTGTTAAAACAGCCCCTACATGCATTTTAACGCAATGCGATCGCTGAGCCAATTTTTGGGCTAACTCCATATAAATAACATCAAAACTTGGCTTGCTCATAAGGTAGGTCAATTGCTGATATAAAAAAACACAGCGTTTAAAGTAGAGGCTAAAATATAATTTTAAATTTCAACCAATTCAAAAATATAGCTTTCCATAATTTGATTGGCAAGAAGTTTTTTGCAGGCCTCATCAACCTTGCTATGTGCTGTAACTTTATCGGCTGCTTCTACTTCTAAACTGATATGTTTACCTATGCGCACGTTGCTAATTTCGGCTAAATGCAAGTTTTTCATACTTTGTGAAACAGCCTTTCCTTGCGGGTCGAGCAAAGCTTTTAAAGGCATTATATCTATTTCGGCTCTAAATTTCATTTTAATTTGATGATATGTTGGGTTTACTTAAACTGTTTTGTAGCAGCGACAAAATTACATATAAAATAATTATCAGTGGTACTGCTTTTTGTTTTAATATCACAAGAAGTACAAACCCCAATATTATCAGTACATAGCGCCATTCATTTCCTGCAAAAGAAAACTTCTTAAATTTTAAAGCAATGAGGGGTATTTCGGCAATCATTAAATAGGATTGAACAATACAAATTGCAATTAACACATATGGTTTTAAAAGAAAATCTGCAATAGCATTACCATCGGGTAGCATTAGCATGGGCAAAAAACAAATAAAAAGAGCGTTTGCAGGCGTGGGCACTCCAATAAAAGAATCGCTTTGACGTGTATCGATATTAAATTTAGCTAATCGATAAGCTGAAAAAACTGGAATAAGTAGCGCAATATAGGCCAAAGACCATACCGGCTCATCGGGACCAATATAGGCCGAGCTATTGCCGATATCGAAAATAATTAATTGATACATTACAAATCCCGGCACCACACCAAAGGTTACCATATCAGCTAAAGAATCGAGTTGTTTTCCCATTTCAGAATGTACTTTAAGCATGCGCGCAGCAAAGCCATCAAAAAAATCGAGCACAGCAGCAAGTACAACTAAGGTGGCGGTGAGTTCAAAGGTTTTATGAAAAGTACTGATAATAGCCAAACAACCGCAAACTAAGTTGAGCAGCGTAATTGTATTGGGAATTTGTTTTTTTATCATGCTGTGGATTTAAGATGACGATAAAATTTATTTTTAAATGCAAGTATAGGTTTTTCGAAGTAATTATAACTGAATGATGCACATATTATGCTTAAAGTTAACATTATTAAAGGATTTAATACCATTACTTGCCAAGCTTGCTCTGCTATTGGAAATTGTAACATTAATTTGCTGTAAATTGTAAGTATTATGCCATGATAAAAATATAATCCTAAAGCAATTTTACCTAAGTAATCAAAAGGGTTAAAAAACTTTTGAAGCCATGAAGTGATTGACGAGTAGCACAGCACTGAAATAATTGAAGCAAATAAAAATGAAAAATAGATGCGCTCAAGTAATATAGTAAATGGGCTTGTAAATACAATGGTGTAGGTACAAATAGAGAGTAATAAAATGATGAATAATAGCGAAATTGATTTGTTACTTAATCGTTCAACAAAAGGCACAAACCATTTGCTGTAAGCACTTAAATAGGCTAATAAAATTCCTACTCCAAAATTAGCTGTAACGCTAAAGGTGTGAAAATATAATTTTAGCTCATCATCGAGATGCGTATATCTATAAAAAAGTGAAAGTGCAATTAATAATATTGCAGCAATTGGAATGCAAAATTGAAAACATTTAGCACTTATTTTTGAGGCTGTATTTAATACAACACCCCAAAAAATATAAAATTGTTCTTCTACGGAAATGCTCCATAAAAAAACTAAAAAGAACAAGAAATTATATCCATTATTAGCAATGTAAAGGTTCAAAGTAAAACTTACAAAATGAATTAATGGGGGTAATGGCGTATGTATTAAACCCGCATAAAAACTAATGAATCCGATGGCCACCATTAAAAAATAAAGAGGCCAAATTCTTAAACTGCGCCTAATAAAAAATAACTTAAAGCTAAATGTTTTAAACTGCTGCCTTTCATCAACAATGAGTCTTGTAATTAGAAAAGAGGAGAGAACAAAAAAGTAATCCAAACCTAATAAACCAAAGTCTAAAAAGTGAGTTATTTGTTTGAACCAATTGGTGTTTTCAATGGTTTGATTTGAAGTAATAAAGCAGTGCGTTAAAAATACAGGAATAAACGCGATAAACCTTGTGTTATCGAGCAAAGGAAAATAGAGCTGTTTATTTTTAATGGTTTGCAAACTTGTTTTTTTTAACGGATAAAAATAAAAAAAGCTGCTTCCATTGCAGAAAGCAGCTTTAAATTGATAATGATTGATATTAACGAATAATAAATGATTTATTGATTTCGGCTATAGTATCATTAGTTTTTAAAAGATAAAAACCTTTTTGCAAATTACTTACATTAAGATTAACACGATTTAAACCTCTAACACTTGAAGCATTTTCGGTATGTACTATTTTGCCTGTAACATCAGTAATTGTGATACTTAAGGCGCTGTTTACATTTGCATTAAATTCAAGTGTAAAGTTACCTTCATTAGGATTTGGAAATAAGTTAATTGCTGAAACATTTGTTTTTGCGCCAATACCAGTACAAACTGTTACTTCAACCGATTGTATCACCGTAGTATCGCAACCACTAGCATTTGTAAAAGTATAAGAAATATCATATAAACCAGCTGTTGCAACTGCTGGATCAAAAACATTTCCATTGATACCTGTACCAGTGAAAGTTCCTCCAGCCGGCACTCCAACTAAAGTTAATGCTGCATCAAGCTCACAAATAGCAGTATCTAAACCACTAAAAGAAACAGCAGGTAATAAATTTGAAATTACATTTACTGCAGTTGATACATTGCTGCAAGCCCCTGGATTAGTTACTTGAACAGTATAAACACCATCTTGTGTTGTTGCCAAATTAGCATTTGTTGCACCAGAAATTGCAACACCATCTTTAAGCCATTGGTAAGTATTTTCGGGGTGATAAATGGCCGATAAGGTTGGGTAAGCATCGCCATAACAAAGGTTAATAGAATCTTCTAATGAAATAATAGCTGCTGTTGGTAAACAACCTGTTGCGCCAATTTTTCTTACAGTTCCGTTAAAAGAATTTGCCATATAAATTTCGCCTCTGTAATCTTCTCCAAAGGCAACATATTGACCAGTTCCAGCAACTGTTCCTAGATCGTAGGTGGTAAATGTGCCATTGTTATTATTTTTAGTTAATCTAATTCTAGAGTCACAATAATCGGTATAAATATAATAACCATATAAACTAGCATGTTTTGCGCCTCTGTACATATATCCACCAGTAACTGAGCAGCCTGTAGAGTGACTGAAAACGGCAACAGGTGCTGTTGTAGTATTAAAAGCAGGGCAGCCGGTTTGACTCACTCCAGAAGTGGTTACATTTCCTTCGTAGCATCTCCAGCCATAGTTTCTGCCTCCGGGCGTACCAAGTGCTTCAAAGTCTATTTCTTCCCATGCATTTTGACCTACATCGCCAATCCATAAATCGCCATAAATACGGTCGAAACTCCATTTCCACGGGTTACGCAAACCATACGACCAAATTTCTTTTCTGTTGTTAGTGCTGCTTACATAAGGATTATCGGAAGGTATACCATAAGCTAAAGGCGCTTGCGGATTATCTACATCAATTCTTAACATTTTACCAAGCAGCTGTGTTCTATCTTGTCCACGATTGCCCGGATCATTTGCACTTCCACCATCGCCTGTACCAATGTATAAATAGCCGTCAGTGCCAAATGCTAAACAGCCACCGTTATGGTTAGAAAAAGGTTGTGTAATAGTTAATAATACGGTGCCACTGCTTAAAACAGCCAAATTAGAGTCAGTTGCATTAACACTATATCTGGCAATGGTTGTTGCTCCACCAGAAATAGCAGTATAATTTACATAAAAATAGCCATTGTTTTTATAATCTGGGTGAAATGCCATACCCAATAAACCGCGTTCATCACCTGTTGAAGCAGGGTTGGTACAAATACCCGTTAAATCTAAAAAGGGTGTTGGGTTTTTTACCCCTAAACTATCGCAAATAAAAATTTTACCCGCTTGTTGCACCATAAATAATCGGCTATCGTTGCAATGTCTGATGTCGATTACTCTACTGTATCCCGAACTAAAGGCGGTAAAAGTGAGCGTAGGTTGCGCAACAATGCTTGATACAGAGCAGGCAATAACAAATAATAATTGTACTATTTTTTTCATTCTTTTTATGGTTTTTTAATTTGAGTTCAAACTTACAAAAATGAATGTAATTGATGTTATGTTTTTGATTCTATATTTGTATAATTATTTAAAACTAATTTTTTCTACCTTTTATACTATTTCATGCAGCGAATATTAATTACAGGAACTAATGGTTTATTGGGCCAAAAGTTGGTTTACTTGTTACTTGAAAGAAACCTTACCAGTGCCAAGCAATATCAAATTATTGCAACTTCGAGGGGCGAGAACCGATTAGTTACCAAAAAGGGATATCAATATTTTGACTTGGATATTACTAATTCTGCTGAGGTTGAACGCGTTTTTACACAAACTAAACCTCATGTAGTTATTAATACAGCGGCAATGACCAATGTTGATCAATGCGAAAAGGAAAGAAAAATATGCGATGCCATTAATGTAGATGCTGTTTCATACCAGTTGCGCGCATTAGAGAAAATGCAGCATGCCGAAAAAAATTACAAACCTCATTTTATTCATTTAAGTACCGATTTTGTTTTTGATGGCGAAGCAGGCCCTTACAGCGAAACAGATAAACCCAACCCGATTTCTTATTATGGTCACTCTAAATACAATGCCGATGTTTTGGTAGAAGAAAGCGCTGTTTCTTGGGCCATTGTTAGAACCATTATTGTTTATGGTGTGGTTGATAACATGAGCAGATCAAACCTGGTGTTGTGGGCAAAATCGGCTTTGCAAAAAGGAGAAAAAATTAATGTAATTAATGATCAGTTTAGAGCACCTACTTTAGCCGAAGACCTAGCCGAGGGTTGTATGTTAATTGCAGATAAAAAAGCAAAAGGTATTTATAACATTAGCGGCAGAGATACTTACAGCATTTTAGATTTGGTATATCAAATTGCCGATTTTTGGCAATTAAATAAGTCTTTGATTCAGGTTGTTTCTTCAGCTACCCTCGATCAGCCTGCTAAAAGGCCACCACGTACTGGTTTTATTTTAGATAAAGCAATAAATCAATTAGGCTATAAACCAAAATCTTTTAGAGAGGGTTTAAATATTATTGATAAGCAGTTGAAGGGTTTGGATAAGTAATAATAGTAGAAAGTTTAAAATCCACCCTCATCATTTTTGTAATCATTTTCTTTGTTTCTGGTTCTGCGTTGAGCAAAATCACCTGAGCCAAATCTATAATTAAATGTTAAGGTGGCAACTCTAGTTTCGCGTTTTCGCTCAACTTCTTGGCTAAAATTGCTACCCGAAGTATTTATTCTAAACCTCATTTGATCAAATATATCTGTAACACTTAAAGTAAAGGTTCCTTTGTTTTTAAATACATCTTTTTTCAAAGCAAAATCAACCTGACTCATCGGTAAAATAGTTCCCTGCGCCATAATATTACGCGCATTGTACAAACCACTTGCCTGCAACGACCAACCTTTTTTGAGTAACATGTTACTTAAAAATTTAGCATTCCAACTTAGGTTTGAAGTATTAATTTCGCCATCTTGATTTGTGCCTTGTATTACGGTTTGAAACCCATTTATATTTGCTGTAATGTTCCACCACTTATAAAGCTCAATACGGCTTACAGTTTCTATTCCCATATTTTCGCTACTACCTAAATTGGTAAATGTTACAATGGTTTGATTGTTGCTGTTTATACTAATATTGCGCATAATTAAGTCAACAGTTTTTCTATAAAAAACGGTAGTAGAAAAATTAATTTTTTTAAAGTTATAGAGATATGATAACTCTAAGTTATGCGTGTATTCAGGATTTAAATATGGATTCCCAACGCGTAAAATTAGTGGATTGCTGTAGTCAGTAAATGGCGACAATTGGCGCGTTCCTGGCCTATTAATGCGTCTGCCATAATTTAATTGTAGCTCTTGTTCATCATTAATTTTTCGGTTAAGAAATGCTGTAGGAAAAACATTAAAATAATTATTTACAAAACTGCTATTGTTGTTGATTAAAGTAGATTTTGTGTTGGCCTGCTCGGCTCTTAAACCTGCTTTATAGCTCCATTTGCCTATTGTTTGACCATAACTTGTGTAAGCAGCATAAATATTTTCGTTGTAAACAAATCTGTTATTTAAACTATCATCAGCTAAAAAGCTACCAACAGAATTATTAAAAGTTTCGGAATAAAAATCATTGTCAATTTCTCTGTTGGTATTCTTTAATCCACTTTCAATTTTGCCTTTTTTAAACAATGGGCTTTCAAAATCTATAGTATTTGAATTGATACTAAAATCTGTATTACTCCTGTTGTTTTGATAAAACCAATAAGGGATTATTTCATGATAATCTTCCCAAAAATTTTCTTGCTGATACATTGAATTCGAGAAATTATTATTGATAGAATAATTTGATTCAACACTCAATAGTTGTTTAGGGTTTTTAAATTTTTGACGGTAATTTAAATTATAATCCTGTGAGAGTCCATCGGATGGATTGTTGGTGTATCTGTTAAAAGCTGAGGCCAATTGCGTGCTCTCGTTTACTGCGTTGTTAACTAATTTTTCTTGCTCTGTTTTATTTTCATAATTCATGGTAACATTAAATCCAAACGTGGCTAATTTGCTGGCATTATAGTCCATTCCAACTTTAGCACTATGGTTGCGATTTAAATTATCGGAGTTGTTTTTTTGAATGAGATAAATGGCCGAATCTCCCATGTAGGTGGTGCGCTTAACATCACCTCTGCCATATCTTTCATTATATCTAAAACTATAATTGGTGTAAATATTTACCTTGTTTTTTCGTAAATTATAAGAAATGTTTCCATTGTATTTGTTATTGGTTCCGGCACTTATGGAGGCATTGCCATTAGTGCCTTGTAGTTTATTTTTCTTTAAAACAATATTAATGATGCCGCTCATACCATCTGGGTCGTATTTTGCCGAAGGATTTGTAATTACTTCTACAGATTCAATAGCACTGGCAGGAATTCCAGAAAGCACGCCAGCCCTTCCAGCACCGCTCATTCCGCTTGGTCTTCCATCAATTAAAATGGTTACATTACCACTGCCACGCAAACTAATATTTCCATCAATATCAACACTTACAGTTGGCACTTGAGTTAATACATCATTGGCCGATCCGCCATTGGCAATAGCTAATTTTCCGGCATCAAATACTTTCTTATCTATCGTGTTTTTAACCATATCTTGTTGTGTTTCTATGGTTACTTCTCTTAAAACTTTTTCATTTGAGCCAAGTGCTATATTACCCAAATCTCTTTCTTCGAGCTTTCTTAAAACTAAGGTATCAATTACTAATGATTTGTAACCCATAAAAGCAATCACCATTTTGTATTTACCTGGGCGTAAGTTTTCTAATTCAAAGGATCCATTGGCATTGGTTACAATACCACCAATTAACGTATCCTTGGGCATTCTAAATAATGATACAGTGGCAAATTCAATAGCTTGAGTGCTGTTAGCATCAATTACTCTTGCTGTTAATTTAGCAAAAGGTGGAGGTCCTGATTGAGGTCTTTTAAAATTGCCTTCTTGTGCTTTAACTAAAGTTGAAAATAAAAGGACAAAAAGTGTAAATAAATATAAATTTTTCAAATGAGTTTTTAACCACAAATATAAACTTAAGCCCTTACGATTGTTGTTAAAATGTTGCAAAAAGTAAATCTCTCTTTTTCGTTATCGTTTTCCTTATGTTAAGCTCACAATTTTAGGCTTATTTGCTTTCAACCATCCACGCACAATATTATCATTGTCGGGATAGTAATCTGTTTTTGTAACTACTTCTTCAAAATCCGCTATCGAATTCAATTGTGTGTATTCATCAAAGTACCCTGAACCCAAATATTTATTATTTAAAACAAGTACCATAGCCTTTTCTTCGGGTGTTCTGCCGGCGGATATGATGGCAAAGCTTGCCTGTTTGTAGGTGTGTTTCTTAGTAATTTCTATGGCCCTTTTGTTATACACTTCAACTTCTTCTTGTTGAGCACAAATACCATTGCATTTTTTTATTTGATGATTAAAGCAAACTGCCTCTGCATCGGCCAATCCACAATATTTTATACACAAGGTATATTCATCAATCATGTTTTCTAAACAATTGCGTGCCGATGAATAACTGGTAAAGCTTTGCAAGGTGTCATTTGATTCTTGAAAAGGTACAATTTTAAAATATATAATTCCTAATTCGGTTTTGCCCCAATCAATACAATGCGTAAACGCATCAGCTTTTCTTAATCGATTAAACTTAGGTTTAAATCTTTTTATTTCTTCGTTTTCGTGCAAGAGGGCAATGAGCTCGTTGCCTGTTTTTACGAAATCAACATTATACAATTCGTTCAGCATTTTGCGTCCTTTTTGTTCTTTACTGTTAAAATGACTCAAGGCTCTATTGTACATATTGGTACTTTTTCCGATATAAATTATTTGTTGGTCTTGATCTAAAAAGTAATACACACCGCAGTCTTCAGGTATTTTATCCAATATGTATTTTTTAATCTTATCAATTCTGCGTACCATTAATTCATCAACACCTTTAGATTTAAATTGTGGATGATCGCTTTTTACTTGCATCAACACATCAAATAACTTGGCGGTGGCCATGGCATCACCTCTTGCGCGATGCCTGGCTTCATTGTCTATGCCTAAATAATCGCATAAATTACCTAAGCTATAAGATTTTAAACCGGGAATTAATTTGCGTGTTAACCTTACTGTGCATAGCGTATCACGTTTGTAAGCATATCCTAAAGATGCAAATTCTTCTTTTACAAAACCATAATCAAACCCAACGTTATGCGCCACAAAAATTTTATCTTTTGTGATTTCTAAAATTTGCTTTGCTACTTCATAAAACTTAGGAGCATCATCTACCATAGCATTGGTAATGCCCGATATATTTGTAAAATAGGCCGAGATATAACACTCAGGGTTAATTAAACTTGTAAATTCATCCACTACAGTTAACCCATCATGTATTAGAATAGAAATTTCAATAATCCGTCCTCTTTTAAAGTCGAATTTTCCTCCACAGGTTTCAATGTCAATAATAGCAAACATGCTTTAACTAGCTGATAGAAGGCTGTATTAGGTCCCAAAGATTTCCGTAGTGATCTTTAAATACCAACACTTTACCCCATTTTTCATTTACTGGTTCTCTAATTATTGTTACTTTTTTTGATAGCATATTTTGATGATCGCGTTCAAAATTATCTGTGTATAAAAATAAAAATACCCTGCCACCTGTTTGATCTCCAATTCTAATTGTTTGCTCATTATTACTGGCCTCGGCTAACAGTATTTTTGTTTCTGCCTCAATTGAAGGCGCAATTAACACCCAGCGCTTATCTGCATCTAATTTAGTATCTTCAACTAAAATAAAATTTAAGGTTTTGGTGTAGTATTCTATAGCTTTATCGTAATCGTCAATTACCAGCGCAATGTGAGCAATATGTTTTTTCATGAAACAGTAATTATTATTTTTAAGTTGATTAAAATTTAATCTAAAATTGGTTTCTAAAAATGCAATTATTATTCGGTATTAAAAATTGATGCGCACATTTTATTTCAATTAGCTTTGTAAAAAAAAATTATTTTAAGTAATAATTTTACTGTCGGCATTTTGCAGCAATAACCCTAATTATCTTAAACATGTGTTTTTCAACTACAGCCAGTTTTGCCTCCTTTGCTATTTTAACAACAGTAGGTGCCGTAGGCATAAAATACGTAAAAAAACCATCTCAAAAATATTTTGCAGCTATCCCATTTTTATTTGCAATACAACAATTAATTGAGGGTTTTGTATGGATAGGCATACTCAATAATGCAGCGTGGAAAACAATACCTATTCATTTATTTATATTTTTTGCACAAGTAGTTTGGGCTATTTGGGTCCCCTTTTCCATCCTAAAAATGGAAACTAAACCTTCCAAAATTCGAGTTATAAAATCGTGTTTATGGGTAGGAGTTATTTTGGCAGTTTACATCAGTTATTGTTTGCTTTTTTACACTACAACAGCTTTTATAACTCCGTTTCATGTAAACTATAAACTCTATTATCCACATAATTACTACCCAGTTTTGGGCCTGCTTTATTTGCTTCCTATTATTGTTCCGCCAATATCTTCATCGGTTGCTGAAATTCGTTTAATTGGTATTTTACTTTTACTATCATTTATAATTACTAAATTCTTTTTTAGTGATGAGGTAATCTCTGTGTGGTGCTTTTTTGCAGCACTCATTAGTAGCATCGTTTATTGGGTTTTGAAAAATCATGCCAAATAAATAGCGTCAAAACAGTATTAATTGAAGTACTTCAATTAAATAGCTTAAAATTATGTAACAAATTACAATAATAATGTAAGTAATACTACCTTGTTTAAACTGTTCTTTGATGTGTGAAAACAATTTCACATAAAAACTAAATAATATGAACTCTACACAACTAAAGGGAAACTGGGAAGAACAAAAAGGAAAACTAAAACAAAAGTTTGCAACTTTAACCGACAACGATTTGCTATTTGCAGAAGGTAAAAAAGAAGAAATGATGGGTAAATTGCAAATAAAGCTGGGCAAGTCTAAAGAAGAGTTACATAAGATTTTATCTGATTTATAATGCAGAATTTAGGGTTAAAATATAAATCACATTGGCATTATTTGTATTATTACCTAAAAGTGCATTGCTACAAGCTTTTAAAGGCATAAGTGGATATTGTAAACTCAATAAATTAAAAATCACCTTTGCAGAGTTAAAAATAAGTTGGTTATTTGTGTAAATTTATAAAACAAAACACAAATGATAATCGAAAAAAACAAGGTGGTTTCTGTAAATTACATTCTTACTGTTTACGACAAAGAAGGTGAAGCAGAAACGCTTGTAGAAGAAACAAGCATTGAAAACCCTTTTGTATTTTTATACGGAAATGGTGATTTATTAGAAGACTTTGAAACTGCGCTCGATAACAAAGTAAAAGGCGACAAGTTTGACTTTAAAGTAGCTTTCGAAAGAGGTTACGGACAAGTGCATCCCGATCATATTGTAAACGTTCCAGCTGAAGCGTTTAAAGATGAAGATGGCAATATGGATGAAGAAATGGTAGTGGTAGGTAATATGTTGCCAATGCACGACCAAGAAGGAAATCGCATGCAAGGTTTGGTAATGGAAATTACTGACACTTATGTGAAGATGGATTTCAATCATCCTTTGGCGGGTAAAAACCTTCATTTTATTGGTGAAGTGTTAGAAGTTCGTACTGCAACATTAGAGGAGCTTAGCCACGGTCATGTGCACGGACCAGGAGGTCATCATCATTAAAAGTAAAAAGTAACACAAAAAAGCACGAAATATTTTCGTGCTTTTTTGTGTTAAATACAATACTTAAAAAAGTTAATGATTAGTAATCAAAACGCATTTTAAAAAAGCCTTTTTTAAATTAAATAATTAGTGATTTTATGAAGAAAGCATTCAAAGACTTTTTTACTTTCGAAAAGAGAGGACAAAAAGGCTTGTTTGTGCTTGTTATTATTTTATCGCTTCAATTAATTGTATTATGGCTGCTCAACTTTTATAATCCGCTTCAAAAGGCCAGTCCAGAATTTATTTTAACAGATGTGGCATTGCTCGACAGTCTCGAAAAGCAAGAAAATAATACATACGAAGTTCAGGCTGCTGATGCTTTTAATGATGATGTGGTGGCTTTTCATTCCTACAAAAATGAGGGTAAAAGATTTATGTTTAATCCTAATACCATTACAGATGAAGAATGGATCAGTTTGGGTTTAAGTGCTAAACAAACAAAAGTTATTAGAAAATATCTTGGTAAGGGTGGCAGCTTTAAAAAACCTGCTGATGTTCTTAACTTTAAGTTTGTGAAAGAAGAATTATGGAATGAGTTAATTCCTTACATTGTAATTGATACGCCAAACTTTTCCAAAACAAATTCATATACGTTTACAAAAGATACTAGTGCAGCAGCAGTGGCTCAAAAGGCGCAAGAAAAAGCCGAAAGATTAATTGAGTTTAGAAAAAACTTAAACTTTGAATTTAATACTTGTAGCCGATTTAACTTAAAACAGCTCAACCTGCTCGATTCAATTACTATTGATAATATTATGCGTTACAAAAAAGGATTAGGTGGTTTTGTTAACCTAGCGCAACTTTATGAGCCAGAAGGCATTGATACTAACAACTTTGCAAAATTAAAAACGCATTTAACGTTGGATCTGATGTCGGTTAAAACCATCAATATCAATAATTGCTCGGTATCACAATTAAACAAACATCCTTATATAAGTAACAATATTGCCATTGCTTTGGTTAATTACCGCAATGCGCATGGAAAATTCAATCAAATAGCAGATCTTAAAAAGTGCATGGCCATGAATGATAATTTATTAAAAAAAATTACACCTTATTTGAGATTGAGTGATGATTGAGTTTAGAAAATTTATTTATAGAAAGTAAACAGTATATGATTTATCAGGTTAAATCAAACATCTATTACCAACGAAATATTTGAAGAAGAAACCTATGAGAGGGAGTATTAATTAAGCTTTAAGTATTTTAACCAGTGTAGGAAGTTGATGATATTTATTGTACTTTTAGTTTTTGATTTCGACAAATGAAACTGATTAGATATTATAATTTGATATTGCCAATTGTTATTGTAGCAAGTATATTGCTTATTAATGCATGCAATAAAGAAAGCTCATATTCTGTAGAAAAAACTTCAAATAGACCCTTTAAAAAATTAAAACCAACAGAGCCATCAGACAATAGCAATGCACCAATATTTGATTCAACAGAGCATGTTATTATTGTAGTTGTTGATGGTCCACGTTATGCAGATACATGGGAATCGCCCGGTACTACATTGATCCCATATAGAAAAGCACTTTCAAAAGAAGGCGCATTATGTGCTAGTTTTTACAATAATGGATCAACGGTAACAGTGGCAGGTCATACAGCTATTACAACAGGTATCTATGAAATTTTAAACAACACAGGAGCTCAAACACCAAGTTTTCCATCTTATATGCAAGCGTGGCGCAAAACCTTTTCACAGCCCGCTAATAAAGCATGGATTGTTGCTTCTAAAGATAAATTAGAGGTGTTAAAAAACTGCACAGATGCAAAATGGAAAGATGTATTTAATCCTAATGCCAATTGCGGAAACGAAGGCTTAGGAACAGGATACAGAGATGATATTGTTACATTAAATAAAGCAAAAGAGGTGCTGGCATTGCACACACCTAACCTAATGCTTGTTAACTTTAAACAGCCCGATATGGCAGGTCATTCGGGCGATAGTTTAGCTTATGTACAAGGGATTATAGATTCCGACAATCATGTTAAACAATTGTGGGATTTTATACAAAGTAACAAACACTATAAAAATAAAACAAGCATGATTATCACCAACGACCATGGCCGACACACCTCAGGACATTTAGATGGTTTTATTTCGCATGGTGATGATTGTGCAGGCTGCCGACACATTGAGTTTTTAGCACTTGGTCCTGGTTTTAAAAAGAATTATATATCCACTACCGCTTATTCACAAATTGATATTGCACCCACCATAGCTTATCTTTTAGGGTTTAAAATGCCTTTTGGAAATGGGAAGGTGATGAAGGATTTGTTGGAGGAGTAAGCACTCAAATCTTTATCGGCTGATACATAAAATTTTAAATCAAAGCGTGCATTTGAACCAGATTTCATTGAACAACCACGTTTGCTTTACAATGGTTAATGCCGATACAACTTGAAACTAGTACAATAAGGCTTGGCCGCAATTGGACTAAATTGAAAGTGTAATCGGTATAATACTTTATAAATCTAAATATTTATCTAAAAAGGGATATGATGTATACATTGACACTGACAGTAATGTTATTCCAAGGTTGTCTTTAGCGTTATCTAGCGGACCATCAGGTAAAGAAACATCCTTTTTACATTAAGTAAAAAACTAGCTAGTTACATTTATTAAGTAAATTAGTTAGTTTTGGGTCGGATGAAACAGTATTTTCGTTTAAATAGTATATTTGAATATGTTTTTTTCCGCTATTACAATTGCCTTGGGTTATTAATAGCTCTCCTAGTTCTTTATGAGCTTGAGCACAATTTGACTTGGCTTTAATTGCCTGATATAAGTTATTATTGGCACTCAATTCATCGTTATTTGCACGCTCGTAAATTCCCATAACCAAATATGGAAGATACCATGAATTATTTTTATTTGTGATAGCTTTTGCTAAATCATACATGTTTAGATCAATAGAAGTATCAACTGAAAAATATACTTTATATAAATTTGTTAAATCAAAATAGAGGGAGTTGCTAAAGCTATCGGGTTTTAAGTCATTATTAGTTAGTATTATTGATTTTAGTTTCCCCTCAGCTACTTGAATGTTTGGTTGAAGATTGACTGTGTTTAATAAACACTCAATAGATTTTTCAACTTCTCTTTTTTCTTCATTTAACTTAAATAAACCAAACCACGGCCTACTATCATTGGGAAATTGTTTTACAGCATAATCGAGCGTCCCTCTGGCTTCGGTATATTTTTTTGTTGTAAAGAAGTAAAATGACCTTAATAAAAAAGTTTGAATATTATTAGCATCTAATGCTTTAAGCATTAATGATGCTTCTTCGGCTGCGCTATAATCCTCTATTTGAATACTCAATATTCCTTTAAAGTAATGCGCATCATAGTGTTCAGGATATCTTTCAATAATATCATCGCACATTATAATAGCATTGCTATAATCATTTAATTTTCTTTTTCTGGCCGGATCAAGTTGAAAAAGGGGCAATGCTTCTATAATTTTAGAAATTCGATTCAATCTAATAGAAACAAAACTATTTATTGATCCATACTTTACTGTTTTAGATACAGTAAACTTCACATCATTTACGTTTAATCCTTTTAATATTTGATTTGAAAGTGAATTTTGAATTGCAGATAAATTGTCAATGTTTCCTTCTTCCTTCTGGCTACTAATCACTTTAGAAGTACTGATATCTATAATGCGTGTGGTTACAATAATTTTTTTGTCGTTGATAGTTAGGGAGCCTATTAAAAAATACCTTGCTGCTAACAAATTACCTAATTCTACTGCACTGTTTTCATCAACTATACCAGACGCTTGTATTTTTAATTCTTCAATAGTTTTATTTAAAAATTTACGTTCAATAACGCTAATCTGTTTAGACATCGACAAATTTGTGGTCAAAGCCTCACTAAAACTATTTGACAGCCATTCAAGATCCTTTTTTTCTGAAATAATATTAAACTCCGAAACGGCAATACTTACATTACTTGCAAAGGAATATGATCCAATGAAGAAAATGCAAAAAACAAAATATTTTGTTTTTTTAAATAAAAAATTAGTCATTAAATATTTTTAGGCTTTGTGTATACTTTTTTCGACAAAAATATAATTATTTACATGAAAATAAACTAATCACCAATATCAATTACAACTTTATTCATAAAAATGTCGTTGTACCTATTTGCATCAAATGAAACAGCAGTTTTTGTGTTTGTAATAAAAGTGTCAATTTATTTTTTTCTTTCACATTTCTCAGCAAATCCAAAACTCAAAACCTTTTTCAGTTTTCTTTTGATTTTTTTCAACGATGTTCAGGTTTTGTAATTCTTATTCAACAATTTTTTTCTCATTTTCCTCAAAACTACTCTGCAATGCCTCTTTTTCGCATGTTTTGGATTGCTCTAAAATAATCTTGATTAGAGTTACACTTGTCATTCGTGTTTTTATTTTCGGAGCCAACTATAATACCGACTACACTTTCAATTTAGTCCAATAGCGGCCAAGCCTTATTGTACTAGTTTCAAGTTGTATCGGCATTAACCATTGTAAATTTATTAAACAGCTTTGTGCAATTTAATAAATACAATTGGTATAACTTGCGCGAAGGCTGCAATGCCTTCTTTGCTATTAAGGGTGTAGTTTACCAAAATACTTTTCCCGCTTTGGGCAGCAGTAGTGTTGGTGATGCTTTGAGCAGAGGTAATGCTACTCGAGTAAATGAATACGCATACAATTAACAATAGTTTATTCATTAAAATTAAATAATTTAAGTCTAAAAATAAGATTTAAATCCCAATTTTTGTAGCAAAGAGACAAAGGGTCTAGATTATTAAAACGAATTTATTTTTCCTCACGCATTATACAACTCCACCACAGTAATCTCTGGTAAAATGCCCACCCTGCCTGGATAACCTAAAAAGCCTAAACCTCTATTAACATATAAAAACTGCTTGCCTTCTTGGTACAAATCGGCCCATTGCTTATAAATATATTTTGATGGACTCCAACGAAAGCCCGGAATTTCGATGCCAAATTGCATACCGTGTGTGTGGCCGCTAAAGGTAAGGTCAATATCAGGATACTGCTTTCTTACCTGCGCATCCCAATGAGATGGATCGTGCGATAGCAATAGTTTTACAGGGTAATTTTCAGTGCCTGCATGTGCCTTTTTTAAATCGCCATACTTAGGAAAACGCATGGCAGCTCCCCAGTTTTCAACACCTAGTACAGCAATCTCAGCATCTCCTTTTTTAAGTGTAATATGCTCATTCATCAATAATTTCCATCCAAACTCTGCATGCAAATTTTTAATGTCCTCAAAGTTTTTTTGTTTAGCTTCAACGCTGGGCCATTGCACATAGTCGCCATAGTCGTGGTTGCCTAAAGTAGAAAAAACGCCTAACGGTGCTTTAACCTGTTTAAATATTTCTGTGTAGGGTATGGCTTCTTCGGTAATGTTATTTACCAAATCGCCAGTAAAAAATATCACATCAGCATTTTGTTCCTGTATCATTCTTAATGCTTTTTCAAGCGGTTCAGAAGATACAAAACTGCCTGTGTGAATATCGCTCAACTGCACAATTTTTAACCCATTAAAGGCAGCAGGTAAATTAGGTAATACCAATCTAACTTTACGTACTTTATAATCGAAGCCCGATTTTATCATTCCATAAATAAATGCGCTAAACGGAATAGCTGCCATTACAAGCGCTAATTGATTTAAAAACTTTAAACGTGATAAATTACCCACTTTGGCTTCTGTATTTGCTGTAGGCGTAAAAACAAGGTTAAACAACCATCTTATTAATCGTGTGAGGTCATCAACTAAAATAAAAGTTGAGCCAATTAGTTTGCAAATCAATAAAATAATAGCAAACGCAAATAAGTATATACGTGCAAAGGGCCACCATTCCTGAAAAGGAATTGCCATGGCAATTAAAAGTAATAAAATGGTGTAGGCTGTAAAACCCCAATAAATATTGCGAATTACTATTTTTTTGAATGGACTTAAATTGGCTATAAGTAGCGCTATGGCTTGATAAAAATACAAATCTATCAATACCACCAGCACTATTCCAACAACAAAACGTAATAAAAAAGCCATAAAAAATTATAGTTCAACTTAACAACAGTGTATCAATACGCTTGTTTTAAATTATGATTAATAAAAATCAATTACGTAAGGCAAGCGCGCTTGAATGCCTTGCATTTTCAACAACTCTTGCGCTTTGTTAAAGTATTTTGCTTCATCGCCTAACTTGTAATTAAGATACTTAGTTTCGGCTTCATTACCCAATTCAGATAAAATTTCTGTAAAAGGATCTTTTTGTTTTGGCAATTCAATAGTACGATATTTGCTTATGTTGGCCATTTTTGCGGCTGCAGCAATGGCATCATTTAATCCGCCAAACTCATCAATTAAACCAATGTTTTTAGCTTCAACACCACTCCAAACGCGTCCTTGTCCAATACTATCAACATTGGCTTGTTTCATTTTACGCCCATCCGCTACCCTTTTTGTAAAGGTATCATACACCTTTTCTACACCTTGTTGAAATATTTGCTTTTCCTCTGCTGTTAAAGCGCGCGACATAGATCCAAAATCAGATAAACGATTTGTTTTAACCGTATCTATGGTGATGCCTAATTTATTATTAAGCATTTTTTGAGCATTAAATATTAAGCCAAACACACCAATAGAGCCGGTAATAGTATTAGGGCTTGCAAATATTTTACGCGAAGCAGCACTTATGTAATAACCTCCCGAGGCTGCCACATCGCCCATAGAAACTACAACAGGTTTTACTTTATTGGCCAATTCGGCTTCGCGCCAAATTACTTCACTTGCTAAAGCACTTCCTCCTGGCGAGTTTACACGCAATACAATAGCTTTTATTTTATCATTTAATCGTGCTTCTCTTATGGCTTTTGAAACCGTTTCAGAACCTATTTTATCGCTAGCCCCTTCGCCACTTTCAATTTCTCCTGAAGCATAAATAACGGCTATTTGTGCGTCTTTTAAACTCTTTTTTTCTAATGATGGTCCTTTGCTATATTTACTTAATGATATTAGTTGAGGATTATCCTCTTTTTTAGTTACGCCTGTCAATTTTTTTAATTCCTCCAACACTTCATCTTTGTACACTAATTTATCAATAAGCTTATATTTGATAGCGTCTTCAGGTTCTCTAATACTAAAGTTATTGGTCAAAGTATTTAATTCATCAAAGTTTAACTTACGTGATGAAGCAATGTTGTTCAACATAAAATTCCAAATACTTTGCATAAAACCTCTTGTTTGCAAACGGTTATCGTTGCTCATTTTATCTAAAATAAAAGGCTCTACAGCGCTTTTAAAACGGCCATGTCTTATTACTTGTGTTTCTACTTCAATTTTATCTAACAATCCTTTATAAAACATTATTTCTGCGGCCAAACCTTTCAATTCCATAGCGCCTTGTGGATTCATATAAACTTTATCGGCAACACTCGCTAAGTAATATGATTTTTGGGTATAAACTTCGCTGTAGCTGATAATAGTTTTGCCCGATTTTTTAAAATCTAGTAAAGCATTTCTAATTTCTTCCACAGTGGCAATACCACTATTGATGGTACTTAACTCCATATAAATGCCTTTGATGTTTTTGTCTTCTTTTGCTTTATGTAAGCTCTCTAAAATGGTGTTTAAGCCAACACTAGGGTCACTTTCAAAGGTGTTAAAATTGATATTTTCAAAAGGATTTTTTGAGGCACGGTCAACAATTGGCTTTTCAAAATCTAAAAACAACATAGAATTACTTTTAACGTCAGTCACCTTTTCATCGTCAAAAGAGTTAACCGCTGCCGAAATAATTCCAACCAAAATAAAAATTAGTAGGATGGAGCCCAACACAAAGCCTAACATGGAGGCAAATAAAAACTTAAAAAATTGACGCATAGCTATTTTTAATTATTTAAGCAGCAAATATATAGCTATTTAAAGATGTAAATTCAAAATATTGGTTAATTGCTGTGACGAATAACATTGCCATCTCATCCAAAATCATTATAATTTCATGTCAAGCAAGAATTATATTTTACAGATGTTTATAAAACTTTTCATGCTTCTTATTGTTTTCTAACAGTTTCCAAGCATTTTAATTAGTAATTTTGCCGCGCTTAAAAAAAAACGAATGAGTAATTCTACCGAAATAAAAGAGGATGTAACCATCATGTTTGCTGGTGATTCTGGTGATGGGATACAGCTAACTGGCACCCAATTTACAGATACAGCCGCCCTCTTTGGTAATGATATTAGTACTTTTCCTAATTTCCCAGCCGAA
Organism: uncultured Bacteroidota bacterium; assembly: GCA_903831265.1. Taxonomy (GTDB): domain Bacteria; phylum Bacteroidota; class Bacteroidia; order UBA4408; family UBA4408; genus CAIKXD01. Next base: position 28,267 of record CAIKXD010000244.1, on the reverse strand, counting down.
ATTCGTGCTCCGCAAGGTACGCTAGCTGGCGTTTCTGGCTTTCAACTTCACTTTGGAAGTGTCGAAATGAACACACCAGGCGATGCGCTTGATGTTTTGGTAGTAATGAATGCAGCTGCATTAAAAGCAAACCTCAAAAGCCTTAAAAAAGGGGGAACCATTTTAGCCAATAGCGATGGCTTTGATCTTAAAAATCTAAAACTTGCAAAATATCCTGAAGGTGTTAATCCATTAAACGATGAATCTTTAGGAGCCTACAAAGTATACGAAATTGATGTTACCAAGCACACTAAAAGTGCTTTGGCCGAAAGTGGTTTAGGAACTAAAGAAGCTGAACGTTCAAAAAATATGTTTGTACTTGGCTTCATATACTGGATGTACCACCGCAACATGGAACATAGTATTAAGTTTATTGAAGAAAAATTTAAAAAGCGTCCCGATTTAATTGAAGCCAACATCAAAGTATTAAAAGCAGGTTATAATTTTGGCGATACCAGTGAAACTTTTAACAGCAGATTTGAAGTAAAGGCTGCACCTATGCCTAAGGGTGTTTATCGGGGTATTATGGGTAACCAAGCCACTGCCTTAGGATTAATTGCAGCAGCACAAAAATCTGGATTAGACTTATTATATGGGACTTATCCCATTACACCTGCTTCTGATATCTTACATGAATTAAGTAAACATAAAAACTTTGGCGTAAAAACCTTTCAGGCCGAAGATGAAATAGCTGCTATTTGTGCCTCCATTGGCGCTTCATTTGGTGGTTCTTTGGGTGTTACTGCTTCTTCGGGACCAGGCATAGCATTAAAAACAGAAGCCATTGGTTTGGCTTTAATGTTAGAGTTGCCTTTGGTAATTATTAATGTGCAAAGAGGCGGCCCTTCAACAGGAATGCCAACAAAAACTGAACAAGCCGATTTATTGCAAGCCATTTATGGCAGAAATGGCGAGGCACCTGTGGCCGTTGTTGCTGCTAGCACGCCAAGCGATTGTTTCGAAATGGTATTTGAAGCCTGCAGAATTGCCATTGAACACATGACGCCTGTGATGTTTTTAAGTGATGGTTTTATTGCCAATGGTGCAGAACCATGGCGCTTTCCAAAGGCAAATGAATTAAAAGAAATTAGTGTTCGATTTGCTAAAGAAAAGAACATGGGCGATAAATTTATGCCTTATTTACGTGATGAAAAACTAGTTAGACCATGGGCTATTCCTGGTTTTGAAGGATTAGAACATAGAATTGGTGGCATTGAAAAAGAAGATATTACAGGTAATATTTCTTACGATCCTGATAATCATGAACACATGGTGAAAACAAGAGCTGCTAAAGTTGATAATATTGCTGACTATATTCCTCTGCAAAAAATTGACAATGGAACAGCTGATGCAGATGTTTTAATACTTGGTTGGGGAGGCACTTATGGAGCGCTTAGAAACGCAACTGCCGAGCTACTTGCCGAAGGAAAAAGCGTTGCACATGCGCATGTAAGATATATGCATCCGTTGCCAAAAAACTTGGAAACATTATTACGTAATCACAAACATGTGTTAATTCCAGAATTAAATAACGGACAATTGATTAAAATTATTCGCGATAAATTCTTGATTGATGCCAAGGGCTTAAACAAAATTCAAGGCTTGCCTTTTTACAGTGCCGATATTAAAAATGCGGTATACAAACTATTAAACTAATTAATTTAGCTAAGATTAAATACAATTTAGCGCCAACCTATTTTTATGAGTACAGATATTAAACCCATGACCTCAAAAGACCTGGTAACCGACCAAGAAGTACGTTGGTGCCCAGGCTGTGGCGATTATTCCATCCTAAAACAAGTGCAAACCGTTATTCCTGAATTAGGATTAAAGCGCGAAAATATTGTATTTATTTCTGGGATAGGTTGTTCTTCACGTTTTCCCTATTACATGGAAACCTATGGCATGCATAGTATACACGGCAGAGCAACCGCCATTGCAAGTGGACTAAAGTCGGTACGAAACGATTTGAGCGTTTGGCTTGTTACGGGCGATGGCGATTCAATGTCGATTGGCGGAAATCACTTTATACATATGATGCGCAGAAATTTTGATGTAAATATTTTACTGTTTAACAACGAAATTTATGGTTTAACAAAAGGACAATATTCTCCTACTTCACACGAAGGTCAAATCACCAAATCAAGCCCTTACGGGGCTATTGATCATGCTTTTAATCCGGCGGCTTTATGTTTAGGAGCCGATTCAACTTTTGTAGCACGCGCCATGGACAGAGACCCTGTTCAATTGAGAGAAGTATTAAAAAGAGCACATCTGCATAAAGGCACTTCAATATTAGAAATATATCAAAACTGCAATGTATTTAACGATGGCGCTTTTGAAATATTTACAGAAAAAGCCAGTAAAAAATTAAACACCCTTTTCGTTAATCATGGTCAACCATTAATGTTTGGTGAAAATAATAGTAAAGGAATAAAATTAGATGGATTTGCTCCTGCAATAGTAGATTTAGAAACTACCTCTGTAAACGATTTGTGGATACATGATGAAAAAGATAGAACCAAAGCTGGCATTTTAGCGCGTATGTTTGATCATCCTTCAACCGAAGGTGCTATGCCTCGACCATTTGGTGTTTTTTATTCAGAGGATAGGGCTTGCTACGAAGATTTATTAAACCAACAAGTAGCAGAAGTTACCAGCAAACGAGGCAAAGGTAATTTAGATGATATTTTAAAAGGAAATAGCGTTTGGGAGATACAGTAAGCGCTGCTGTTTTTTTATTCCAAGCTCGCCATCGCTCGTATCCTGCGAGCAAATTACATGTTGGTGATAACACCAACATGGGGTAAGTAATGACTCCTTCCCATTTCAAGCTCGCCATCGCTCGCATCCTGCGAGTGATAATACCTTCAGGCCTCTGGCCTGTGTAAAAAGTATTATACTTTACTTCATTGGATTTAAATCTAATGACTTGTGAACTTTAAAATGTTTTTCTTAAAGCGGTCGGAGTCCGCATGATAGGCTCACTCGCGTGAAGCGAGCAAATTACATGTTGGTGATATCACCAACATGGGGTAAATTTGCTTATAGACTTAGAAATTTAAATAAATGAATTTGATGCTGAGCATCTACTATTTTAATAAAGTACATGCCTTGTTCATGTGGCAAAGTAATTTTTTGTTGGTTAAAAAGATGATCCATTTCAAAAACCAACTTTCCTGAAGCGTTGTAGCAAGTTAATTGATATGGATTGCCAACCTTGGCCTTTATATTAATTTCGTTGTTGTTAGTAGGGTTTGGAAAGCAGCTAAAATTATCCTTTTCATTTGAAACTAAACTATTAAATGGAGCCACTGAAAACATAGTACCATTCGAAACATCCATAAGTACACTTGGTGAATTACAATTGATTATACCACCCATAAGTAAAAATCTTAAATAATAACTACCTGCAGGTAAAACCCCAAGATTAAATGTATCTGTTCGAAAACAATTAGAAAGAGCAGCATCAGCACAATAATCAGCTCTCAATACAATTGTATCTCCTTCAAAAGCGAAGTAATTTGGTCCTAAATAGCAGTTTTCATGTCCAACGTTAACTTCAGCAACAACATAAACATTACTTGCACCGTTGAGGTTTGCAGGAAATAAATTTACAGAAATAATATATCCGTCTTGGGCAAAGCTATCTTGGTTAAATATTAATATCAATAGAAGTAACCGAAAAACTTTTTCCATCTGATAGTCACATTATTGTCTATCGTTCAATTCATCTCTAATGCGCGAAGCTTTTTCGTAATCTTCTTCTTCAAGCGCGCTTTGTAAGAGCATTTGTAAATCTTGGGTGTTAACATGGCTAAAATCGTTTAAACCTAGCATATCGTTTTTATTTTCTTCAACTTCTAGAGAGGCCTCTCCAATGCTTTCCAATTTATTATTTTCCTCATCCAAAACCACACCGTATGAAGAAAGTATCGACTCGTAGGTGTAAATAGGGCAATTGAAACGCAAAGCCAAGGCAATAGCATCAGAAGTGCGGGCATCAATCTCGATGCTTTGCTGCACATTGTTGGCTAATAATTTGGCATGAAAAATACCTTCCACTATTTTGTAGATAATAACCTCTGTTATCACAATATTAAAACTCTCTGCAAAGGTTTTCAATAAATCGTGCGTCATTGGTCTAGTTAGTTTCAGTTTTTCGAACTCAACGGCAATAGCCTGTGCTTCATATCCACCAATAATAATAGGAAGTCTTCGTTTACCATTGGCCTCGCCTAAAACTAGCGCATAAGCACCACTTTGTGTTTGGCTAAATGATAAAGCTATAATTTCTAATTTTACTTTTTTCACAAATTTGGAGAATGCCTAAATTAAAATATCCAACGCTATTTTATTGAAATTAGCGTTGGATAAAATTAAATAAAAATTATCAACTAATTTTGGGATGCTTTAAATTTTTTAACGGCTTCAATTAATTTTGGAACAACATCAAAAGCATCACCAATAATGCCATAATCGGCTGCTTTAAAGAATGGCGCTTCAGGGTCTTTGTTAATAACTACGATAGTTTTACTACCATTTACACCAGCCAAATGTTGAATGGCTCCTGAAATTCCAACTGCAATATATAAATTTGGACGAATGGCAATACCTGTTTGGCCTACATGCTCATGATGTGGTCTCCATCCAATATCAGATACCGGACGTGAACAAGCAGTAGCAGCACCTAATTGTTTCGCTAAATCTTCAATCATGCCCCAATTTTCAGGACCTTTCATGCCTCTGCCGGCCGAAACTACTAATTCAGCCTCCGGTAAAGACAATTCGTTGGTTTCACGCTTTACTTCTTTTACTTTTATTCTTGATGCCAATAAATCTGCTGGAACATCAAAATTAGTCGCTGCAACTGCAGCAGCATCAGTTTTTACTTGAAACGAATTAGGCAATAAACTAATTACCTTTTTAGCACTATTTACTTGGTAAGTGGCAATTGCTTTACCTGAAAATACGTTTTTATTTACTGTAAAAGCACCATCGGTTTGAGGGTAATCAACTGCGCCTGGCACAAAACCTGCTTTCATGCGTGCAGCTAATCTTGGTGCCACAGCTTTTGCAGTTAAATCATTCGAAAAAATTACAATTGAAGATGCTTCTGATTCCGCAACATGGTTTAAAATGCGGGTTAATACTTGCGAGTCGCTGGCGTTGATAGATGCATTGTTTACATGTAACACTTTATTGGCGCCTGCTTTTCCTAAATCCTCTAAAGAAGCATCTCCTGCATTAATAATGATGGCTGTAGCCGTAGTTCCTGTTTTTGCAGCTATTTCAGCAGCATAGTTTACTGCTTCTAATGATGCTTTTTTAATTTTTCCTTTCGAAGATTCTGTATATACTAATATTGACATTATTTCTGGATATTAATGATTAAAAATTAAATTACTTTAGCTTCGTTGTGTAGCATTTCAATTAAGCTACCTGCGTTTTCGGCATCAATCATTTTACAAGTAGTTCGGCCTTGTGCTAAGGTGTATGATTTTACTTCTGTTAATTTATCAGCTGCAACTGGTGCTATCACATTTAATGCTTTGGTACGGGCAGCCATAATGCCTCTCATGTTAGGAATGCGCGCCTCGGCCATACCTTTGGCAGCACTAATTACCAATGGGAAATCACATTCTAAAACTTCTGTACCCCCATCAATATCACATTCAATAGTTGCGGTTGTACCAGCAACATCTAATTTAGTGGCCATCGAAACATAAGGCATATCTAGCAATTCGGCCAACATACCCCCTAAAGAAGAACCATTGTAATTGATCGTTTCTTTACCAGCTAAAATGATATCAAATCCACCCTGTTTGGCATAAGAAGCAATTTGCTCTGCCACAAAGTATGCATCTGTGGGTTCGGCATCAATTCTTACCCCGTCATCAGCACCAATAGCAAAAGCTTTTCTAATAATAGCCTCCATATCTGTACCACCTACACTCACCGTTGTAACTGTACCTCCAAGTGTTTCCTTTAACTCCAAAGCACGCACAAGTGCATACCATTCATCATAAGGGTTTACAATGTACTGCACATTGTTTTCATCAAAGGCTGTGTTGTTATCTTTAAAAGCAATTTTAGCCGTTGTATCGGGCGCCTTGCTTATGCAAACTAATATTTTCATAAAGTATATCTTTTGTAATTGTTAAAAAAGCACGCAAATTTAGCGAAATCAATACATAAACCCAAAAGGAAATTGATAGTTTAAAAAGTTTGATTTATTAGTGAAATAAAACACCTTTATGGTTAAAAGTTTGAATCTTCAAAATTCAATAGCCATTGATGATTTACTTCATTAAAATGTTTAAAAAGCCCTTAATCCATAAGTTGCTCAAGGGCTTTTTATAAAGCTGAAACCATTATTGAACTACAATTTTAAAGCTTTGCTGTTTTTCATGTCGCACTATACGTACAAAATAAATTCCCTTACTCCATTGGGATGCAAATATTTGTGAGTTTAAATCCCAAAGTATCTCTTCATAAATTGTTTGTCCTGCAGCATTTATTATTTGACAAGTAGCACCAATTAAATTTTTGTTCAGTTTTATGTTCAACTGTTCATTACTAAAATAAACTGCGCCATTTTCATTAAACTGATTGTTTAAGCCAGATAATACATCTGTTGTAAAAGTAAAGGTGCTACTCCAAGCCGATACGGTGTCTGCATCAACAGTAGGGGCTAGTTGTGTAGGTGTAGTTAATACGGCATAACTTGCGTTATAAAAACCCAAAACGATTAATATTAGTAGAATTCTTGGTTTCATTTTTATGCGATAAGGAAGGATGGTTTTTAACTAAATAGACAAACAAAAGTATACATTAATTTTCTTTTTTGTGAAACTTATATTCTCTCTAAAAACGAATAGTTAAAACTTGTTCTTTAATTTACAAGCTATTTAAAAATGATTATATTTAGGTCATTATAATTGATTATTAAAATGTCATTTTATGTCTTCAACAACTAATTTCAATAGAACAATAGTACACATGGATATGGATTGTTTTTTTGTATCTGTATCGTGTTTAATGGACGCACGTTTAAAAGGAAAGCCAGTTTTGGTTGGCGGTAGTAGCGATCGCGGTGTGGTGGCCGCTTGCAGTTATGAAGCACGTGCCTATGGCATTCACTCTGCTATGCCTATGAAAAATGCCAAGCGCTTATGCCCCGAAGCGGTTATTGTGCGTGGCGATTATGAGCAATACAGCAACTACAGCAATATGGTTACCGACATTGTAAAAGAAAGCGTGCCTTTGTATGAAAAATCCTCCATCGATGAATTTTATATGGACCTTACAGGAATGGATCGCTTTTTTGGCTGCTATCAATTGGCTAGCGAGCTTAGGCAGCGCATCATTAAAGAAACAGGTTTACCCATTTCTTTTGGCATGTCGCCCAATAAAACGGTAAGCAAAGTAGCCACCGACGAGGCCAAGCCGAACAACCAACTTAAAGTAGATGTAGGTTTCGAAAAAAGTTTTTTAGCGCCTTTGTCAGTAAAAAAAATACCTATGATTGGCGAAAAAACCTATCATTTATTGCGCACCATGGGCGTAGAAAAAGTATATACTTTACAGCAAATGCCTGTTGAACTTATGGCTAAAGCCTTTGGCGAAAACGGAATTAGTATTTGGCACAAAGCCAATGGCAAAGACGATTCGCCTGTGGTGCCTTATAACGAAAGAAAAAGTTTAAGTAGCGAAGAAACCTTTGAAAGCGACACCATTGATGTGGCTATGATAAAAAACTTGCTCATAAAGATGACCGAAAAATTAGCTTATCAGCTGCGCGTTTCCAATAAACTTACCGCTTGTGTTACGGTAAAAATAAGGTATTCTAATTTTGATACACACACTACACAATGCAGGGTTGCATACACTGCGAGCGACCATTTGCTTATTCCTAAAGTAAAAGAATTGTTTGATAAACTATACGAACGCAGAATGTTAATACGATTAGTAGGTGTGCGTTTTAGTCATTTGGTTGGTGGTGGGCAGCAAATTAATTTATTTGAAGATAGTGAAGAAATTATTCGTTTATATCAAGCGATGGATAAAATGAGGCAACGCTTTGGCGCAGATAAAATTGGAAGAGCGGTAGCCATGGGTATTCAAACTAGGCAGTTTAATCCATTTAAAGGATAAAAAACAAACAGCGCTCCCATTTGTTATTTGCTAGAAATAGTTTTAAGCTATAGACTGTAAATAAATGTTTACCGAAATTAACATATCCTTTACATAACAAGCTTTTTTTAGCATTAGTTTTGCGTTTTTATTAATTGAATGAGATTTTTTCCCTTAGTTTTAAGTTTATTACTTTATAGTACCATTAGCACTGCGCAATGTGTATTGATAAATGAAGTAATGGTAAATCCAAATGATGCTTGCGATGGTGGATGCATGCCCAACACCGCAGAATGGATAGAACTGTATAATACTTGTAATACTGCAGTAGATTTAAGTTGCTTTGTGATTACCGAAGGTGATTTTACAATTACACTTCCCACTGGATCAAGTATTCCTGCGAATGGTTACTTTGTTATAGGAAGCAACAATTCGGGAGGGGCAGTTGATTTAAATATTAGCAATTGTGGTTGCACCTCAGGCCCAGCAATAGAAATAGGGATACTTTCAAACAATGCTGAGCAATTGATATTAGTAAACGATGCAGGCGTTCAACAAGATGCAATTTACTGGGGAGCAGGTCAATTTCCGGTAAATATTACCTCTATGACATTGGGAGCATGCGCTCCAATAAATATTAATGAGCCCAACAATGCCGGTTTTACTTTGGTTCCAAATTCGGCAGATGGTTGCTCCGTTGGCAGAACATGCGATGCATCGCCAACTTGGCAAGTGAAATGTGGTACTAATATTAGTATGGGAGCTACTAACGGACTGCTTGGAGTGCCAGCCTTTACCGCATCAAACACCTCTGTTTGCCCGGGCGATTGCATAGGTTTTACCGACAATAGTTTAGGTAATCCATCGGCATGGTTTTGGACTTTTTCGGGTGCTGCAACAGGCACTTCAAATGCACAAAATCCAAGTACAGTGTGTTACAATAACTCTGGCAACTTTACAGTAACCTTACAAATTACAAATACTTGCGGTACTTTTACCAATACGCAAATAGGCTACATACAAGTTGGAGCAGGAGCAACACCAAATATAACAGCCAATGGCCCTCTAACTTTTTGTGAGGGAGGTACTGTAACACTTACCACCAATACCGTTGGAACATACCAGTGGCAATTGAATGGCGTAGCTATTGCTGGAGAAACAAATGCTAGTTTAAGTGTAACACAAAGTGGTAGCTATACTGTTTCGGTTGGAAGCGGCTCCTGTTCAGGGATTTCTAATGCACTGCAAGTGAATGTAACACCTGCTACAACATCGGTGGTTAATGCGCTTTCGGCAACTGTAATTTGTACAGGTGAAACAGTTATATTAGAGAGCGTTAACACTGCAGATAGCTACCAATGGGCGCTTAACGGAGCGGCTATTGCAGGCGCTACCAATCAGCAATTAACAGTAAATACTGCAGGTGATTATACTTTACAAGTCACTAGTGTTAATGGTTGTACAGCAACATCAATACCCACAACAGTTACATTACTTACTGCAACTGCACCCAACATTACTTCTACAAATGGCCAATATAGTTTTTGCCAAGGTCAATCTCTTACTTTGGAAGCTACCACAGGGCTTGCAAATTACCAATGGTACTTAAATAACAATGCTATTGTTGGTGCAACATCAGCCACCTTAGTGGTTACGCAAACAGGCAGTTATTCGGTTTCTACGCTAAGTGCTAATGGATGTAATACAAGCTCCTCGCAAACAATTATAAACCTGTTGCCTTTGCCAACTGCTCAAGTATCACCTGCGGGTCCAATACTCATTTGTAATGCAGTACCAGCTTTGCTACAAGTAGCCTCTGGAGCTACTTCTTATCAATGGTACAATGCCGGAGTAAGCATTGCAGGCGCCACATTAAATACATTTTTAGCTGCACAAACGGGTGATTACAGTGTAGATATAACAAATGCATTAGGTTGCACAGCAACTTCAAATACAGTAATCGTTTCTTTTAACACGGGCATTACAGTAAGTATTTACAATGCTAATCCATTTCCATGCGATGGCGATGTAGTTTATTTAAGTACCACGCAAAACTATAATCAAATTAACTGGACAACGGGCGAAAGTGGGATACAAATTGCAGTAACTACTCCGGGTAGGTATGGTGTTACTGTGGTGAATAGTGGTGGTTGCACAGCATCAAAAAATGTAGATATCAATTTTTTGCCAAAGCCAATGGTAGAAGCAGGGGATGATGTTACAAGCGACTGTGTTAAGGGTGCATTGCTTAATGGTATTGGAGATGGCACGCCTGTTTGGGAGCCAGCATTAGGCTTGAGTAATAACAATACTTTTGATGTAAATGCTTTTCCAATAAACACAACAATGTACTACCTCACAGTTGATAATGGTACCTGTAAAGCTACAGATTCTGTTTTGGTAAGGGCTGATTGTAGCTCTATTTATTTGCCTAGTGCATTTACTCCTAATGGCGATGGATTAAATGATGTATTTATGGCCTTTGGAATAGATTTAAAGGAGTTTCAATTGGTAATTTACAATCGTTGGGGCGAAAAAATTTTTCAAACACAAGACATTACTTCAGGTTGGGATGGCACTTATAGAGGAGCGCCTTCGCCATTAGGATTATACGTGTGGGAGTTGGAAGCATCAGATAAAAATGGGAAGCCTCTATTGAACAATTTTCAAGGCAGAGGTACTGTTAGTTTGGTAAGATAATATTTAGTTTAAATTTTAAGCAAATTGATTCAGCAAGCAGTTATGCAGGAACTGCCCAAAGTAAAAATATTTTTACCCATTGTACTTTCAACCCAAATTCCCTTTATAAATATACTCAAATCATATTATACCGATTACTCTTTCAATTTAGTTCAATTATGGCATAGCCTTATTATGCTAATTTCAACTAGGTATTGGCATTAGCCATTGCATGTTTAACCCAACTAAATCAAGCAGTTCGATTTTTTAAATCTCCTATTGATTAACTTGGGTTTAATTTAGAAAATAAATGCAATTGGAATTTAAAAACAATAATTAAATTTATGGCCTGCATTTATATTTGTAATTTAAAAGCTAATGCGGAATTTGGATTCAATGAAAGAGTTAAGGTAACAAGACAATATAAATAGCGCTTTGTATTGTTAATTTTAGGAATGATAAAAACATTGTATTTTCAATCTTGTTAATCAATCAATAAACAGTTTGTAATAATTTAATTATAGCGGTATGAATTTCAAGCAAGTAAACATCAAAGAGGCCTTATTTGATCAAAAACAAAAATCTTATACGCTCCTCGATCAGGTTTCAAGCATTTTAAGCACCTCGGTAAAGTTAGATGAAGATGTGTTGTATCGTCTGCAGCATGCACCTGTGGATCAAATTTTAGACCTTTATAAACTTGATGAAAGTGATCAATTAAATTTGTTTACGATTAAGGAAATAAAGAATATTTGTTTAAAGTACAATTTACGTTTCCTAGATTCGTCATACTTTAAAGCTGAGTTTCCTTATGAGGCTATTTCAAAAATAAAGGCTTTTGAAGGCAAGTATCAGGTTAAGGTTAAAAGCTTTAAAGTGGTTGCTCCAGCTGAGGTTTTTAAGTTAGAAGATTGTAACAAAGATCCATTATTATTTGCCCAACTTGCCGATAATAGGTATTATTTAATTCATCAATGGGGTAGTGATATGGCTTGGTATAGGGCTTTGCAATCGTTTCCTGTTAAAAGTATATATAGCTACTTTATTTTTATGTGGCTGCCTGCTGCCTTAGTTGCTTTTGGATTGCCTTTTAGTTGGCTTAATGTAGCGCCTGAAAATGAGTTCACGTTGCGAATTTGGTTAACGGTACACTCGTTTATAGCCTTGTTCTTTTTTGTAATTTTTTTAGGATCTACTGCCCACAAAAATTTTAGCGAAAACAGTTGGGACAGTAAGTATTATAATAGTTAATACAAGGTTAGTTTGCTAGGGGCCTATGTTTTTTTAAGTAGAACACCCTTTGGGTAAATTGTAAATAAAAAATAGAACTTTAAAACAAATTTATAGCAAAAGGGATGGAAGCAAGGTACCATGTACCGCGTACAGCCCGACAAAAATACCAGCAAAGCTTTCCTGGTATTTTTGATTTGCCCTAAAGTAATACCAATTGTATTTATTAAATAGCCCAAAGCTGTTTAATAAATTTACAATGGTTAATGCCAATACAACTTGAAACTAGTGCAATAAGGCTTGGCTGCAATTGGACTAAATTGAAAGTGTAATCGGTATAATTTCGCTTGATTTGGCATTTATAGTTTGCGACTGCTTGATTGTTTATTAGTTTTGCAGTTATGATTGTGCTCAATTACTTGCTTTATTACGGTATTATTTTGCCGCTTTCTTACCTACCAATGTTTATATTGCATGGGGTGGCCGATTTCTTTTTTATACTGCTTTATTATGTTTTTCCTTACCGTAAAAAAGTGGTATTAAGCAATTTAAGAAATGCCTTTCCGGAAAAATCTCAGCAAGAAATTAATACGATTGCCCGCAAGTTTTATCGTCATTTTTGTAGTATAATGGTTGAAAGTATAAAAGCTTTTACCATTAGCAACGAGAATCTTTTGGCGCATTTTAAGATTACCAATACAGATTTACTGGAAAAGTATTACACCCAGAATAGAAGTGTGATTTTGGTAACTGGGCATTATGGTAATTGGGAATGGGCGGCACTTTCCTTGGCTTTACAAAGCAAATATCAGGCATCGGGTTTGTACCAACCTATTAGCAACAAGTTTTTTGATAAAATTATGCAAAAAACAAGAAGTAAAAATGGTTTGATTTTGATTCCACCTAAAGAAACAGGTGAGTATTTTATAAAATTAAAAGACAGATTGGTGGCTTATGGATTTATTGCAGATCAGTCGCCATCTAATCCTGATAAAGGGTATTGGCTTACGTTTTTAAATCAACCTACAAGTGTTTTATTGGGTGCCGAAAAATATGCAAAGTTGCACAATTGTGTGGTGCTTTTTGGGAAAATACAAATGACGAAAAGAGGGCATTATACACTTACTTATATTCCTGTTAGTGATGATGCAATAAATACTAAAGAAGGAGAAATTACTACTATTCATACAAAAATATTAGAAGGCATTATACAAGAAAGACCTGAGCTATGGCTTTGGACACACCGAAGATGGAAGCACAAACCTAAACAAGCCATTACCAATTAGTATAGCCATATGAACAAAGGAAACATGCCATTGGCAGAATACTTGAGGCCGAAAGATTTGGCTGATTATATTGGTCAAACGCATTTGGTGGGCGAAGGGGCTATTTTGCGCAATGCCATTGAGGGTGGGCAAATGCACTCTATGATTTTGTGGGGACCTCCTGGCGTTGGTAAAACTACTTTGGCTGGCTTATTTGCACAAAAACAAGCAAGAGATTTTTTTGCTTTAAGTGCTATTAACAGCGGTGTTAAAGATGTAAGAGAAGTAATTGATAAAGCCCAAAATCAATTTAATTTTACGGGTAAAAGTCCTATTTTATTTATTGATGAGATTCATCGTTTTAGTAAATCGCAGCAAGATTCTTTATTGAATGCGGTTGAAAAAGGGATTGTAGTTTTGATTGGGGCTACAACAGAAAATCCAAGCTTTGAAGTAATTTCTCCTTTGCTTTCGCGATGTCAATTGTATGTGTTGAAGCATTTAACTGAAGAGGAATTAATTTCGTTATTGCAACAAGCCATACATTCTGATTATTTTGCGGATAAAAAAATAACTTTATCGGAAACTGAAGCGCTGATAAGCCTTTCGGGAGGTGATGCCCGTAAGATGTTGGGTGCTTTAGAAATAGTGATTAATAGTGTGATGAACACCGAAATAAATGTTACCAATGACTTGGTAAAAAGTAAAATTCAGCAACGCATTTTAGTATATGACAAGCAGGGTGAAAATCATTACGATATTGTTTCGGCCTTTATAAAATCGATGCGTGGGAGTGATCCGAATGCTACTGTTTATTGGTTGGCTCGTATGATTGAAGCGGGCGAAGATTTACTTTTTATTGCACGCAGAATGGTAATTTTAGCTTCAGAAGATATTGGAAATGCCAATCCTACCGCGATTATAATGGCGGTAAACTGTTTTGAAGCGGTAAATAAAATTGGTTATCCAGAGAGTAGAATTATTCTATCGCAAACAGCGGTTTATTTGGCCACATCGCCTAAAAGCAATTCCACTTATTTGGCTATTGATGATGCCATTGCCTTGGTAAAAGCTACTGGAAACTTACCCGTGCCGCTGCATTTACGCAATGCACCAACTAAATTAATGAAGGATTTAGATTACGGGAAGGAATATGATTATGCACACAACCACACCAACAACTTTGTAAACCTTGAGTTTTTGCCCGATGCCCTTTCGGGAAAAAAGCTTTATGAGCCTGGAATTAATGCACGCGAAAATGAATTACGGGCATATTTGAAGCGCTGTTGGGGGGAGAAGTACAATTACTGAGTGTGGGAATAAAAATGATGGCGTATTTAAACGCAGCGAACGCAGAGAAGTCGCAGAGAGCGCAACAAAATCGAAACATCAATTAGTTAATGGCATATTTACCTTTTTTGTGTATCAACTTATTGCCACAGATTCACAGATTAATTAATTACGGGCTTATTTGAAGCGTTGTTGGGTCGAGAAGTACAATTAATGAGTGTGGGAATAAGAGCGAAAGTTTGTTATTACAAAGGTTTGGAAGATTGCGGCTCGTAGGCCGCAATGACGATGATATTCAGGATTGTTTAAAATTTATGAATAGGTAAATTTATCCATCATTTCATCCACTGCCGAGGCTTCGGCATTAGCTAACCCGCTATTAAAATTGTCACACTCATCCATTTATTCATCAGCTCATCAGCAATATCAGCTAATTAGCTCATCATTTCTGCAACACCCCTTCCTTAAAAAAAACTACTTTATAAATCTTTCCTTTACGATCATAGCTTTCCCATTTGCCATCTTTTTTGCCATTTTTAAAATTTCCCTTATCCATGTATGATCCTACATCATAAAAGCTTGAAAAACTGCCATCGGGTTTGCCATCTTTGTATTCCATCTCTTCAAACTTTCCTCCTTTATCGTAATAAAAAGTCCACTTTCCATTTCTTTTCCCTTTTTTATATTCGCCTTCTTCTTTTATACTTCCTTTAGGAAAATAGGCTTTTGACAAACCATCTTCTTCGCCTTTAAAATAAGTGACTTCTTTTTCTTTTTTCCCATCGGCATATGTAAACACCCACAATTTATCTTTTTTGCCTAAAAGGTAAGAGCCGCTGTATTTAATAGCACCGTTCTCATGCCAGCCCTGCCATTGTAGGTCCATTACACCTTTGGTGTAGGTGCCTTCATCTTTTTTATTGCCATTGCTATGAAACGACTTCCATAAACCTTCCTCTTTGCCTGCAGCAAATTCGCCTTCATAAAATAGTTTGCCATTTTCGTAAAAAGCTTGCCAGCGGCCTGTTTTGAGGTCGTTTTTAAAATTACCTTTTCGCCACAGTTCGCCAGTGATGTAATAAAATGTCCAAGTGCTATCGCTTAAACCATTGTTGTAAAAGCCCGTGGATTCTGGCTTTCCGTTATCAAAGAAGTTAGTCCAAGTACCATGTTGTTGGTCATTTTCAAAATTACCTTTCATTTCTATGTTCCCAGTATTGCGATAAAAACTCCATAAACCACATTTTTTACCATCGCATAAATTGCCTTCTTTTTCGGGTTTTCCATTGGCATACCAATACTTGGCTTTTCCATTTTTTTTACCTGATTCAAAAGTTATTTCAAATTCTTTTGCGCCAGCAGAATTAAAGTATTGCCAAACACTATCTTGAAAACCATTTTTGTATTTGCCATAAGATTTTTTGGTACCATCAGGAAAATTATACGTGCAATAACCATTGCCATTCTTTACCAAATTCTTACCTTTTTCGTTATTGTAGCTCATTAATTGATACACGCCATTCACATAGGTTCCTTCTTCTTTTATGGAACCATCTACATAGTATTTTGTCCATTTTCCTGCTTCTACCCCTGCTTCATAAAAGCCTGTGTTCGCCAATTTTCCATTTTCGTGATAGGCTTTAAAAGCGCCTACTTGTAAATTATTTTCAAAATTTCCTTCATTTTGCAGCACCCCGCTTTCATACCAATATTTCCAAACACCTTGTTTTTTGCTTAGTTTGTAAGTGCCTTCACTTTTCATTGTTCCGTTTTCGAACCACTCTTGCCACAAGCTATCTGGTAAATCTTTTTTGTAGAAAGTTGATAAAGCAATTTTTCCATTTTTAAAGTAAAAGGCAGATTTGCCAGCTCTTAAACCTACATAATAATTTTCTTCAGCTTTTACTTTTCCATCTTCGTAATAACGCATTAAAGGCCCAAATTCTTTACCTTCGCGGTAGCTCAATTCTTTAGCCACTTTCCCGTTTTCGTAGTAATAAGTTTGCTTACCATGCTGCAAGCCATTTTTATCATAATTTTCTTCTAATTTGATATTGCCATTAGGATATTTTTCGATGCGTGGTTGTGCATAAAGCATGCCCATACACAAGCTGAATGATAGGAAGAGGTATTTTTTCAAATTGATTTTCATTGCATATTTGTTGGTATAAAAATACATGATTAGGCTGTTTTATTTTCGATGACTTCAATAACTTTTCAATAAGGCTATTCACAATTTGTTTAAATCTAATTTTGAATATTTTTGTGCTGATTTTCTTTCATTATTATTAATTCAGCATAAGCTAAAAACAAATTAAAATTTAGCTTATGAATAACCTTTTAGCTTACCCTTTTGGTGCTTTTTGAAAAAGCAGTCATTATTACTATATTTGCGTTACAATACAAAAGCATGAAAATGAAAGCAATTGATATAAATAACACCCTTGTGGATGGTTACTTGCAACTGTTGGAAAACCTAAGTCCTAACAATAAACTAGACCTAATTTCTAAGCTTACATTAAGTATTAAAAAAGAGCAAGACCAAAAAAATAAATCATTCTATAAGGCATATGGCGCATGGGATTCAAAGCAATCTGCTGATGAAATTATCGATAGTATAAGAAGTAGTAGAACTTTTACTAGAACTATAGAAAAGTTTTGAAAAAATATCTCGTAGACACTAACACTTGCATTTACTTTATCAAAGGCAAGTATGATTTAAAGGATAAATTTGAGCTTGCTTCTCCAGAAAATTGCTTTATTTCAGAAATTACATTGGCTGAGTTAAAATTTGGTGTTGCAAACAGTGAAAAAAAAGAGAAAAATCAAAAGGCTCTCGACAATTTTCTTTCTGGGATGAAGATTGTTCCGATTTATCATTCACTTGATTTGTATGCCTCAGAAAAAGCACGTTTAAGAAAAGCGGGGACTCCTGTTGATGACTTTGATATTTTAATAGGCGTTACCTCAATCACTCACAATTTAATAATGGTAACTAATAATTCAGAGCACTTCAAGCGCTTAAAAGGAATCATTATTGAAGATTGGACGAAATGATTTGTATTAATTTTTGTATTGATTTTATAGCTATTTAATGCATAAACTATCTGTCGTAATCATCACCTTCAACGAGGCTAAAAACATTGCAAGATGTTTGCAAGCTGCTTCGCGTGTGGCCGATGAGATGATTGTTTATGATTCATTTTCTACTGATAACACTTGCGAAATTGCTACACAACTTGGTGCAAAAGTATTTCAGGGAATATGGCAAGGCTATTCAGCAAGTAAAAATTTGGCGAATGAAAAAGCAAGTCATGATTGGATTTTATCTTTAGATGCCGATGAGGTATTAAGTAATGATTTACAACAAGCTATTTTAAAATTAAAATCGGATGATTTAAAAACCGCTTCATTTAAGCGTTTGACAAATTATTGTGGTGCCTGGATAAAACATGGTGGTTGGTATCCCGACGTTAAATTGCGCTTGTTTAATCGCCAGCAAATGCATTGGCAAGGATTGATACACGAAGAATTAAAGGCGATTGATGGGCAAATAATTACACCCATTTTGTTACAAGGAGATTGTTTGCATTATAGTTATGATAGCATTGAATCTCATTACAAACAAACCGATAAATTTAGTACCTTATCTGCGCAAAGCTTATTTAACAAAGGGGTAAAGACTACTATTTTAAAATTATATATGGCCCCAATTTTTAAATTTATACAAATGTATTTTTTTAAGATGGGAATATTAGATGGCTATTATGGATTTATCGTTTGTAAAATATCTGCGCAAGCCACCTTTCAAAAATATGCAAAATTAAAAGCACTCAATCAACAGCAATGAAGAAACTAAAAGTGCTGGTTGAGATGGAAAAATTGCATAACACCAATAGTGGATTGGGACAGTTTTGCTTAGGCTTAGGACAAGCATTAACCGAACAAAATAAAAAGAATGACTTACATTTTTTAGTACCCGAAAATAAAGCCAATGTCTTTGGAAATAATGCCATTTACATTTTACTGAAAAATTATTTATCCTTTTTATGGAATAAGCCCAAAGGCTTTGATGTATGGCATTGCACGCATCAAGAATCGAAATATTTGCCGCGTAATAGCAAACTTATTTTAACGATTCACGATTTAAATTTTTTATATAAATACAAAGGATTAAAAAAGAAATTAAAGCTGAATGCCTTGCAGCGAAAGGTAAACAGCGCTAGTGCTATTGTAGCTATCTCGCAATTTACAGCCAATGAAATAAAGCAACATTTACAAATTGATGAAAAAAAATTGCATGTAATTTATAATGGAGTGAGTTTGAAAAGCGCATCTTCTGTTGTGCTTCCAGCCTTTTTGCACAATCAAAAATATTTGTTCGGCATAGGTATTATCAATCCTAAAAAAAACTTTCATGTGTTGTTGCCGCTTTTGCAACATAAGCCAGATTTAAAATTGGTGATTGCAGGAAATGATAGCCATGATTACGTAAATAGAATTAAAGAAAAAGCCTTAGTATTGGGCGTTTCGGCACAAGTACATTTTATGGGGGCAGTGCCGGATGAAATGAAATATACTTTATACAAAAACTGTTATGCTTTTGTTTTTCCTTCTTTATCAGAAGGTTTTGGCTTGCCAGTGATAGAAGCCATGTTAATGGGTAAACCCGTTTTTTTAAGTAAACTCACTTGCCTGCCCGAAATTGGTGGCCCTGAAGCTTTTTATTGGGATAATTTTGAAGAGAATTACATGCAAACTACTTTTGAAAAAGACATGGCGGTGTATGAAAGAGATCATGGAAAAGCTGAACGTATTCAACAGCATGCGGCGCAGTTTAGTTGGGAAAAGGCTGCTAAAGCTTATTTGGAGTTGTATGATGGAATTTAAACCTGGCAGGTTTATTTTGTGCAATTTGAAATGGATTTCAATAATAAACTAACTGTTAATATTTCTTACTTCACCATCTTCCAACAAAAACAAGCTACTAAAAAACACGGCAAAGCTCAATCCTGCTTGCGTTTCTAAAGTATCTTCAAACAGCATTGAAATCAATAAAATAAATAGGAAAGCAAAATAAACAGGATGCAATTTTCCTTTTTTGAAATAAGCTGGCGCAAATAACCAAAACATAAAATATGCAACTCCGAAAATACCAAAAGCCACCATCATGGTGAGGTATTGATTGTGCGCGCGGTGCCGCCAAGGGAGCTCTAAAGGTGAATTAATTTCAACATACTTGGATTGAAAGGCATCTTCTAAATCGCCTGTGCCAACGCCTGTAAAAAAATGGTCTTTAATGATGAGCACCGCTGCTTGCCAATAGTGCAAACGCATGGTTAAGCTGTGTCCGCTTGAATTGTAGCCTTCTGTAAAACTTTGATACTCGCAATACACCTGGTAGGCGCGGCTTTCCAAAGGATTCATTTGTGGTATTTTATAATTTGGAATACCATTTTCAATGTGATTGATATCTTGTAATGTCAACTGGGCTACTCCAATAGAATCCTTAGGTAAATTTTTAGAAGTTAAGTAACGCATCAAGGTAAAATTAACGAGTTGTTCTTTTTCATCCAGCGAATCGTAAGCCAATGTACTGCGGGTATTCCATGCTTTTTTTAATTCGGGCGCGCATTGGTACAAACCATAAAAATGACCGTTTTCGGTAAATTTTTCTTTCACAAAGTGCGTATATGCGTTTCCATTTTTTGTAGTTTTTGGTAGCGTTGAGATATTAACTTCATCTTTTACCATCATTGGCTTAATACTGAAATAAACAATCAAATAGCCTATAGAAAGTGCCGCCAATACAATCAAAGCATATTTTATTTTTTGTGAGAACAGCCCTTTTTCAATCAACATTTTATACAAACAAAACACAAAAAATCCTGCCATTAAAACAAACAATCCGGTGAGCGATTCCAAAATAATTAAAAATAAAATCATCCAAACAACACTCAGTATTAATAGTATTTTAAGCGTTTTAGCCTGAACTTTTAACCAAGGCACCTGACTAATACGATGATAAAAATAAAAAGCAATTGCTATCGCAACACAAACTAATAAGGCTAAGCGAATATGCGAGATCAAAGGAGAAATCTGACGAATATCTGTAATTTCTTTTCCTGTGAATCCTGCATAAATGGCCAATGAAATAAGCGTTGAAACTAAGGTAGCCAAGCACAATAAAAATAAAATTTTATTCACTTGCTTTCTGTCCAAAGCCTTGGAAGTGGCCATCAAAAAAGGAAAAACAAGCAGAGGCACTTTGGTTTTTAAATCATGTAAAGCATAATCAAAATTGCTGGTGTTCCAAAGCCCAATCAAGTGTATCGCATATAACGACATGAGCAATAAAGCCACTTTATTATGTTTAATTAAATCCCACTTACTTTTAAAATGGCCTTCGAGCACCCAATTGCCTGCAATAATAAATTGAGCCAGGCTAATGGTAAACTTTGATAGAGGCAATGAAGCCGCAAAAAGCAGCAAGCCAAAAAAGTAAAGTTCCTTTGAAGGGATGTATTGTAAAAGTTTTTTCAAACGTATGGAATGTGTCCTATTAACGGATTTTTTTTATTTTTATTTTGTGGTTAATTGAATTTGCTAGTCTTTTATCTGTCTTGGCTTTGGCAACAATAGTTTTTTTGAAAGTTTTAATTTCCTCAGAACTAAATTTGGAACGTGTCGGTAAAACGCAGCAATAGCAGTCGTTGTAGAGCATGGAAAATAAAACTAATACATTTAATAGAATATTTAGCAAATGCGAACAATGATCTGCGGTGGCATCTAGGCGAGTTAATGCTTTGATGCCAATTGCCTTGTTTTATCGATTCCACAGATTTTTTATTCATCTCTGTTTTTCTTTTTAAAGGTATTCATGGGCTCGCTTTGCTCGGCTGCTTACTTTTTTTTCGTAAAAAAAGTAAGTTTTGCCAGCACTAAAATTAATTAGAACTTCCTAATTTAAAAGCAAAATGAGCTGGAAACCAATGCCAACTAGAATGTAAACAATGCATATGCTATATCTAGTAGATAAATTAAACTGGTACAAAAGAGGACAACCATTTAATTATTTAATTCTTCGCCAAGGATATAAAATAATTCATTACAGAATTTATTTATCTATTGCTAACTTTGCGCCTCAAAAATTTTACTATGTACGATATCATTGTTATAGGAGGTGGTTGTGTGGGACTTTCCACCGCATACAAATTAAATATGCGTTATCCCAATAAAAAAATACTAATACTCGAAAAAGAAGAACGTTTATCGGCCCACCAAACAGGCCGCAACTCAGGTGTAATACACTCTGGTATTTATTATAAACCAGGTTCTTTTAAAGCAAAAAACTGTGTAGATGGAAGAAGAGAATTGGTTGCTTTTGCTAAAGAACATAAAGTAGATCATGATATTTGTGGAAAGTTAATTGTGGCCACGCAAGAATCGGAATTGGCACACATGAACAAAGTTTTTAATAATGGTTTGGCCAATGGGGTGGAAGGGCTTGAAATTATTGATGCGGCTAAAGTGCGTGAAATTGAACCTTATGCCGTTGGCATTGGAGGTATTTATGTGCCATGCACAGGCATTATTGACTATGTAGGTTTAACAGTTAGATTGGGAGAATTAATTACAGCTAAATTTCCTCAAAGTAAAATAATGCTGGGCACCGAAGCCACAGCTTTTCAAAAAGGCGCTTCAAGCACCACAGTGATTACTAATAAAGGAAATTTTGAAGCAAAATATGTAATTACCTGTGCTGGTTTGCAAAGCGATAGAATTGCTAAAAAAGAAGGTGCCAAATCAGATTCTGCTATTGTTGGTTTTAGAGGCGATTATTACGACCTTTCCGAAAAAGGAATGAGTAAAGTAAAGAACTTAATTTATCCAGTTCCTAATCCTCAATTTCCGTTTTTAGGAGTGCATTTTACACGCATGATACATGGTGGTGTGGAATGTGGACCAAATGCAGTATTTGTATTTAAAAGAGAAGGCTATAATAAAACCGATTTTAATTTTAAAGATACGGCCGAAGCTTTTGGTTTTAAAGGCACTTGGAAGTTCTTTGCCAAACATTGGCGCTTTGGTTTAGATGAATACAGAGGCGCTTTTTCTAAAGCTTATTTCTTAAAACGCTTAAGAACACTTATTCCAAGTTTAGAGATGGATGATATTGTACCAGGAAGAGCCGGTGTACGTGCTATGGCTTTATCGCCACAAGGCGAAATGATTGATGATTTTAAAATTGAAGGAAGTGGCAATGCCATTCACATTTTAAATGCGCCATCGCCTGCAGCTACAGCTTGTTTGGCAATTGGAAATACAGTAGCCGATATGGCTGTTGAACGTTTTAATTTAAGTTAAACCCAAATTAATCAATAGGAGATTTAAAAAATCGAACTACTTGATTTAGTTGGGTTAATCCCGATATAGAAAATGTTATCAGATTTGTAAAAATCTGATTTACAATTTCTTTATCGTTTACGCATTTCTAATGCGTAATCTGGGTTAAATTTGTTTTAATTTAGCAATAGCCTCTGTTGGTGATGGATGAGAAAATACAGTATTGCCCGCTACCAAAACATCAGCTCCTGCTTCTTTTAACAGTACTGCATTATCAAAATCAACACCACCATCAATTTCAATTAAAGCATTTGAGCCACTGGTTATAATCATTTGCTTTAATTCTTTCACTTTTTTATAGGTGTTTTGAATAAATTTTTGTCCGCCAAAACCAGGGTTAACCGACATCATGCAAACCAAATCAATATCCAAAATAATATCTTGTAACGCACTTACAGGAGTATGCGGATTGATTGCTACACCTGCTTTAATGTTTAATGATTTTATTTGTTGAATAGCTCTATGCAAATGTGTGCAAGCCTCAATATGAACAGAAATGATATCGGCACCCTGAATACAAAATTCATCAATATATCGTTGTGGTTCCACAATCATTAAATGCACATCGATTGTTTTTTTTGCGTGCTTTTTAATTTGCTTTAACACAGGAAAACCAAAAGAAATATTGGGCACAAATACACCATCCATTATATCTATATGAAACCAATCGGCCTCAGCGTTGTTAATCATTTCAATATCTCTTTGCAGATTGCCAAAATCGGCCGATAAAACAGAAGGTGCAATAATCATTTTTTTAATTTTATAATTGCAAAAGTAATAAAAGGAATGGCCTAAATACTAAAATTTTAAGTGGCATTTTATTTTAAATATATAGTATCTAAAAAAAGCAATAAACATTATATATTGCTTATCCGTTTTTAATGTATAATATATATTTGTATTCTAAAATTAACATAATATGCGCTTAAGATTATTAAATTTATTATTGGGAGTTTGTGTTGTGTTCAGCACAGCTAAGGCGCAAACACAAAATGAATGTGGCACAGCTGACAAACAAAGTTGGTTTAACAAATTAAAGTCTAAGCACCCAATAGCAGACCAACGCGGTGGCCAATTAATCATAGTTCCTTATCAAATTCATTTGTTTAAGGCCTCCAATGGAAGCTCAAATTTAACGCTATCAGAAATTTATACAGAGATAGATTCTGTAAATCATTTTTATGCTAATGCCGGAATAGTATTTGTTGAGTGCATTGCTCCACAAATAATTAATGATGATTACTATTATGATTTTGACTATAACTTACATCACACAGATGTATTAAATCAGTTTTATTCAAATAATGTGGTAAATATGTATTTTGCAAATACAGTTACAAGTTCTGGCGGTTCTAGTTTATGTGGCTATTCTCAGTATCCGCCAAGCGAAGATTATGTGATGATGGCTGCCAATTGTGCTACAAACGGAAGTACTTTAGCACATGAATTAGGACATTTATTTGGGCTCCCACACACACATGGTGGTTCAGCCGATGAATTAGTTGATGGCAGTAATTGTGCCACCGAAGGTGATTATATTTGTGATACACCTGCAGATCCAACCTTAAGTAACAGTATTGTAAACTCAAATTGCATTTACACCGGAACTGCCACAGATGCCAATGGAATGCCTTACGCACCTGATCCAAACAACATCATGAGCTATTCTAGAAAAAACTGTAGAGATTATTTTTCGCCTATGCAATATGATGTTATAAACACAACCTACAATGATTTTAGAAATTATTTAGTTTGTAGTTTTCCAACAGCTACCAATGAAAAAAACAACAAATTAGATCTTATTTTATTTCCCAATCCTGGAAAAGATAATTTGCATTTAACATTATCAAATAACCAAAAAAATGCTACTCTTTTATTTTACAACAGCATTGGCAATCTAACCTATGAAACCTTTTGTGATGATAAATTTAAAACCATAAACACTGCAAATTGGGTCAATGGCATTTATTTTTACAAATTAATCAATGTAAATGGTGAAGAGAGTAATGGTAAATGGATTAAAAATTAAATTTTTAAGCGTTCAATTTGGGATGATCTAAATTGTAGTGCAAGCCTCTGCTTTCTTTACGCTGCATGGCTTGTTTAATAATTACATAACCTACTTTTATCATATTTCTGAGTTCACACAATTGTTTACTTACTGTGGTTCTTTCATATAAATTTTCTGTTTCTTTATGAAGAATAAGTAGGCGATCAAAAGCACGTTTTAAGCGTAAATTGGAGCGCACAATGCCCACATAATTACTCATGATGGCTTGTAACTCTTTTAAACTTTGGGTAATTAATACCATCTCTTCGGGGCTCGCTGTGCCTTCTGCATCCCAATCAGGAATTCCTTTCATAAATGTTGTGTTTTCAATCTCATCAATAGAGTGTATTGCTGCTCTATGCGAAAAAACTAAAGCTTCCAACAAAGAGTTTGAAGCCAATCTGTTTGCACCATGTAGGCCAGTTCGAGCGCATTCGCCTACCGCATATAAATTCTTAATACTGCTTCTTCCGTGCTCGTCAGCATCAATCCCACCGCACATGTAATGTGCCGCAGGAACAACCGGAATCAAGTTTTCAAAAACATCAATATTTAATGATAAACACTTGTTATAAATATTAGGGAAGTGTTTAATAAATTCTTCTTTATCCAGGGCGCTGCAATCTAAATATACAAAATCATCTCCACGTGTTTTCATTTCATTATCAATGGCGCGGGCCACAATATCGCGGGGTGCAAGGTCTTTTCTGGTGTCATATTTAGCCATAAAGGCTTCACCCTCTTTGTTTTTAAGTACAGCACCAAAACCTCTAACGGCCTCGGAAATTAAAAAAGATGGATGCTGGCCAGGCTGGTACAAAGCAGTTGGATGAAATTGAATAAATTCCATATCCTTGATTTTGCCTTTAGCCCTATAAACCATTGCAACGCCATCGCCTGTTGCAATGGTAGGATTGGTGGTGCTTTCGTAAATATGTCCGCAGCCACCTGATGCCATTAGAATTATTTTAGCAGCAATAACTTCAATCTTTTCTGTTTTAAGATTTAGCGCATACACTCCATAGCATTCAATGCCTGGTGTTTGGCTATTTACCCAAATGCCCAGATGATGCTGTGTAATTATTTCCATGGCATAATAGTGAGATAATATCTCAATATTAGGATGCAAATGCGCTTGTTCTAAAAGGGCTCTTTCAATTTCAAAACCTGTATTGTCTTTATGATGTAAAATTCTTTTTTCTGAATGCCCGCCTTCTTTTGCTAAATCGTAATTGCCAGTAACGGTTTTATCAAATTGGGTACCCCAATTAATCAGTTCATTAATTCTTTGGGTAGATTCTTCTATTACCAATTTTACAATATTCTCATCACATACTCCATCGCCACATATTAAAGTATCTTCAATATGTTTATTGTAAGAATCTGGCTCATACATTACTGCTGCTATACCGCCTTGGGCATACTTGGTATTACTTTCATCTTCATCAGATTTAGTGAGCATCAACACTTTGCCAAATTCAGCTACTTTTAATGCATAGCTTATGCCAGCAATTCCCGACCCTATCACTAAAAAATCAACTTCCCTTTTTTGCATTATTTAATTTTAGAATATCAAGTTATTATTCATTACCTGTAAATTCATTTCTTTCAACATACTCAATAATTTTGCCTGCAATGTCAACTTTAGTGGCACCTTCAATACCCTCTAATCCTGGAGATGAATTTACTTCCATTACTAAGGGGCCTCTTTCGCTTCTTAACATATCAACACCAGCAATGGCTAAACCTAATTTTTTTGCTGCTTTAATTGCTGTTGCTTTTTCTTGTGGCGTTAATTCAATTACACTGGCAACACCGCCTCTGTGCAAATTAGATCTAAAATCTCCCTCGGCACCTTGTCGCTTCATGGCACCCACAATTTGTCCGTCAACAATAAAAGCACGAACATCTGCACCTTTAGCTTCTTTAATAAATTCTTGTACAAGTATGTTTACTTCAACTCCTAAAAACGCTTCAATAACTGATTTTGCTGAATTTCGCGTTTCAGCTAAAATTACACCAATGCCTTGCGTTCCTTCTAATAGTTTTATTACAACAGGTGCACCACCTACTTGTTCTAATACATTATCAATATCTTTTGGGTGAGATGCAAATGCGGTTTTGGGCATTCCTATACCTGCTTTTGCAAGCAATTGCAAACTTCTTAATTTATCTCTTGAACGCACCAAAGCCTGTGATTCTACTGCTGAGAATATTTTCATCTGTTCGAACTGACGTACAACAGCAGCACCATAAAAAGTTACCGATGCTCCAATTCTTGGTATAATGGCATCAACACCAACTACATCATGACCACCATATACAATCTTAGGCTTACCCTGTTCAATTACCAAAACACATTTTTGATGATCTAAAATGATCATTTCATGCCCTCGTTCCTTGCCAGCTTCCAATAATCTTTTGGTGGAATATAATGATGGATTTCTTGATAAAATTGCAATTTTCATATGGTATAAATTATTTTTTATTTTTAATATTTTAAACTAAGAGATGCTCTTCAGCAACATTCACTATAAATCTATCTTTTAGTAGTTTTCGGCCTACTAATACTGGATAGCGCATGTTGGCTCTGCTGGTAAGTGAAACAGTTCCTCTTACCTTTCGTTTACCTAATTTAATTAATGTTTGAACCACATAACGCGCTTCTTGTTCGCCAAAAGAATTTTTAAAATTTTTTAGTTCAAATTTTTCAAATCTTTGTTCAGTATCGTTGTAATTTAAATGCGCTGGATCAAGCAATTTAAAACATAAAACTTGTTTGCCGTTAATGTTTTTTACTTCAACATCATGACAGTGTATTGTAGTAGAATACGCACCAGTGTCAATTTTAGCCTCAATATCAAATAAATTTAGTTCAGGAAAACTTATATGTTCTCGTCTACCTATCACAACTAATTTATGTATTTTATTTTTCATAATTGAGCCCCGCCTTCTTTGCAAATAAAATCAAATAATAATGCAAATGCAAAGAGATGGTTTATTTTTTATAATTGTAATAAATTAAACTTTTTATTTGGCATGTACATTCAAATATAGGAACTTCTTTAAAATGCAATTGGGTTTATAGAAATAATGGATACAAAAGTTTTTTGTATTTAAAACGAGATTTTAATTTCTAAAAAATTACACGCTATTAATTGAAATTAAATTT